>NZ_AEUT02000001.1:1892500-2164480 GCF_000187935.1 Streptococcus parauberis NCFD 2020 | reverse complement strand
GGGAGAACGATTACGGATACTCGAGGAAGAGCATGAGAAGTCAAAGCTGAATTAGTTGAAGCCGAGGAACAGCTTAATATCGACCAATACAATACAGTTGATGATAAAGTTAGAAAGCTTGAAAATGCCGAACGTATCTGTGAGTTAAAGCATGATAAGATTTTAGATACGCCTTTAATAGATGAAGCTGAATACAAGAAGAAACGTAAACAGTTAGAAGATAATGCAATCACTAAGATTGAAGCTATCAATGATAAAGCGTTACCGCTTATCACACAGATGAGGGAGCTGGCTGAGCAAACAGATATTATTTTCAATGAAACTAATGAACTACTAGATATCTTATTTAGAGACTTGTATAAGAGTGATGACATGATTAACCCATCATTTTCATATTATGAAAATGCTAGACTTTTATTCAATGATATTAAATCATCACACTTGACACAGCGCTTAGGAATTAAAAAGAACAATCATTCTTAGAACGTATGTTTATTCATCAAGATGAACAACAATCAAAGAAATATAAAATGAATAATAAAAAATAAGACCAGTTGGGCGGGTAGGATGGGAAAGGTTTTTGTAGTTTAAAAGTGGCTGTTTTGTAATCGTGCTTATCTTGTAAATAACTTTCAGTTCATAAGTTTTCATATTACAAATCACTTTCTTTTGGTAGGCGTACACAGTGCGCTTGCCTTTTGTTTTGTTGGGCTGTAAGTGTTGATGGGGTTTAAAATTAAATATTTGATAAAAAAAAGATTTTTATTATTTTTGAAGTGTTTTATAGTTTGTTAAATGAAACAAGATAACCCCCCTATGAAACGCTCGAAAACCGCACCAGAATAACGGTTGTACTCCTCTTGTAAAACTCTCCCCCATTTTTTTTGACACTTGAAACAGAAATTGCCCTATAAAATGGTATCTAAAAACTATCACAAACTTAATCATAACTAGAGAAAACTTAATTAAAATAATTACTAAATAGTAATAGCTTACATGAAACATATTAAATCATTATTGAAACGGGTAACGATATGAAAAAGAAATTGACTTTAGAAGAAATTAAATTGGAAAAAATGTTATCAAAAATAGAAAGAGACCTAACAGAAAAGAAGCATGCTCCTAACTTTAGGAAAAAATATAAACAGTATAGCGGTATTAAAAAGTAGGTAGTTACTTCCTTTTATTGTCTATATAAAGCGATATGAGACACATTTATTATTAAGTATATAAGTTATCGCATTTCCTATTGAAGTGGCTTAGAACGCAAGTGAGAGCGTCTGACAACGTGTTAGCAACAATCTTATTCCTTTAGCTAACTACATGACTGATTGATACTTGTATATCAGAATACCTTGTATCGTATAAATAGTACAATAGTATTATAATTATAAGTTGTTTTGTATAAAAAACGCGCTATATAATGTAATAGTACCAGAGTACCCCACCTAAATTTAACGGGGCTATGATTAAGTTTAAACAAAAGAACGCGGTCTATTTCGCGCAGTATTTCCCTTTTTTAAAACTTTTGAAAGAATGAAAAGACTATATTGTAGGCGTTTGTGAGACTTTTTTAGTCGTTATACTACCCCAAAGAGCAACAAAAAAACCGCATGGATAACCACACGGAAAAATAGATATGAGGTAGTTACAACTTTCCTATGTTGTTTTGAGAGAGAAATAGAGAGAAAACTGAAACTTCTTTTTTCTGAAAGTATACTACTTCCTTTGTTATCTGTAAACACCCTATAAAATCAATTCTAAGAGCGTTTAAGTTTTTAGGTATAATTCTATTGCTTCACTATTTAAAACACACCCCGCCCCACGTATGAGCCATAGGAGAGCCACTATAAGGTGTCTTCTTACAAAAATATCCAATTTTCCAGATTTTTTATAGGGTGTCATGGTCTCTATAAACATTGATATAACAGCTTTCTTTAAAAAATATGAGTGAAAAACGTACCTGTTTTAGACAGCAAAAAAGCCACTGATTAACAGTGACCTTACTACTCTGATAAGAACAAAAAGCACCCACGAAAGAACAACACCTTTAGTATTAGTTAGTAAATATATTATACCATAACATGCTAATAAATGCTAAGTTTTATCCTCTTTCAAATTGCTATAAAGCTAGTCATATCAATTGATACGGACAATCAGTCACTTAAAAACTTTACCTTGGCTTAGATTGGCAATATCAGCATTAAAGCTGGATATTTTTTCATTATTTTTCATTTATCAAACTTTTGAAATGTTGGTAAATGTTAACGTATCAATATATAAAGATAACTTTTAACCTGACTACATGAAAAAGGGGGCTATCTCTACCCACCCTACCCCCATTTTGTGAGCTTCCCGCTGTATTGTACATTTTTATTCATGTTAGGATATAGAACAAAGTTGAGCAATACCAGAACCAACAGAATTAACTTAAACCATTGATACCATTGATAATAATAGCTATAATGATAACCCCATTGTTCAAGTTAGGATATAGGAAACAAAACTTTCCGACTTTTTCCGATACTGCCATTTGTAAACTACTAATCTTTGCTAGAAAATACGAGCATATCCCAACAATACCCAACAATTCACAGGAAACAAAAATACCACCTTTCAATGGGTGCTTTTCTTCTTGCTTATCTGTGAATGATACGCGCCTAGAATGTCTTAAATTAAAAAATTTATTTTTTCCGAACGTTACCGTCTGTTTTTATATCAAAAATTGAACCCAAACAAGACCTATGTTATAGTAAACCTATTATTTTAAATAGGAGTATTCAAATGCATTGGGAAGTATTGAGAACAGAAAAATGTAGTCGTTGGCAATCTAATAAAATAATCAAAAAATTTACTACCGAAGAAGAAGCTAAAAGTTACAAAAGTTCTATAAAAGGGTATAGTGAAATATACATAGTTAACGAAAGCTACTCAAACCAATAGAAATCAGAAAGGCATTTCTTAAATAGAGATGTCTTTTATAATATAAAAAAAGCACTCTTCTAAATAAAGAGCGCAAAACGGGAGAATTGGGATAATTATATATTTATTTTTATGGAGAGAGAGAATATATAATTTTCCCGTTTTGAATAATTATAGCATAGATATTTCTTTTTGCAATACTGCAACTGGTACTAAAATATACTCTGTCTCTAATATTGTATCTACCATTAGCCAAATAAATGAGCTTCTCCCTATACATTTGACTTGTAATAAATATGCAATATTGTTTTATAAAAATTAATTAACAAAAATCCTAGAATATATTGAATTTTTTAAATATTTAAATTATAATATACTTATCTAAATAAAGACGAGCCTATGCTATCAGAGAGAGAGTGTGCACGGGCTTTTTTTATTTGTAATTAGAATAGTAATATGTTAAGTTGTTACTTGAGAGGTCTAGACCTCTTGCTAACATTTCTCGACTCGTACAATGTCTCCTAACATTGCATGAGTTTTTTATTATTAAAAGTAAAGTCTTTTATCATAATATGGCATTCCTATTGTGCTAAAAACTTCATGGTGGTATTATTCAGGTATAAAATAGCATAGGGGGCTTACTATGGTTAGGGATATACTTGATATTCTACTAAAGATATTTATCATTCCTTGGTATAGATTAGTCAAATATGTACTAGATGATATTGATTGAAAGAGGCGAATAGATGAAAAAGATAGTTAAATTATTTATCCTTATTCTGATTGGTGTACTTGGTGGTGTTGGTGGCAGTATGTACTTAGGAAGTGAGCGAGACAATGAAGAAGAAACTTACTAAAGATTGGTTGCTTGAAAATATCTACAATCTTATTTTAGACACTAACACACCTCAAAGTGAGCGAGAACTAATGCTAAAAGCCAAAATGGCACTAGAGAACAATGACTACTATATCCCAGTTGCAAAGGAACTAGTATCTGATATATCACGTTTAGCCATCAATAGAAAGTTATCAAGCGAAACTATTGCTTTTTATATGGCATTACAAAAAAGTCCACAATTACATAATAAGATAGGTCCTAATACATTTCTGTTTTTTTAGATATTAAGGGTAAAAGACCATGAAGAAGATCACTGACATTAAACATATAAAGACATTTAGGATAATACAAGCCATTGTACTAGTCTTAGCAATATATATATTAATCATAAAATGGGGAAACCCGTTTGGCGTCTTTTTTATAATAGGTATAAGCTGGTTATTATCTTTGTTACTTCCTTATGAGTATCAGGGCGGATATAATAAAGCACAAAAGAACGTTTTTCTAAAAAATGTTAGTCCACTGACAGAAAACCTAATCACTGATGGCTTAATTGCATTGGTTGTTATTATATTATATTTCTTAAATAAGTAAGGTAATCCTATGAAGCTAAAACAATTTACTGACATTAAACATATTAGGATAATAAAGGTTATTCAGATAGCCCTCCTCCTATTGGGGAACATTATTCTAGTGAAACATCTACCTAGTCTATTAAGTTATTTAATCATGACTATAATTTTACTTTTAGCCTTTCTCATTCCTAAAGACTACCAATGGGGGATTGGTGCTAAGAAATCTACTTTCTTTAGAAACAGTGACCCATTTATGGAAGCCATACTAATATTTGTTATCGTGATGATTATAATAATATCCATAAGTTGGTTTGTCTAATTTTTAACTAGTAGGAATAATAAACTTTAAGAGAATGCAATCACTTGTATTCTTTTTTCTATGCTCACCCCGACCTGAAAATAATCTACTTAAAACTAAAATTGGATAGCGGTGGGAAGGGTCGACTAAAGAAAAATATTTCTCTTACACGTAAGGGGGGGGATATAAAAAAATAAGCACTTTAATTAGTATTTTTCAATTATATAAATAATAGCATATTTTTATTGACAACGTTTTCAAATAAGAATATAATTATCTCAATTTATTAAGAAAGCTTGGTAAAAAAACATGGAAGTATTCACTTTATTTGCTAGTCTCATTGGTGTTTTCGCATTAGGATATTTAGTTTACTATATTTTTAGTTCAAAAAAAACCGACAAAACAAATCAAAATATTATCCAAAACCCATTATCTGGGAATGGCGGCATCCTAGTTGTGTTTTCAGATAAAGAAAAACAAATAGGAGACTTTCCAGAAATCTCTAAATTAGCTGATTGGGTTTACAATGATAGGTTAAAGGGTTTTGAAGCTACTAATATTAAATCAAAAATTGTATTAAGCGAACTTCGTCAAATATTCAAAGATTCCTATGGATTAGATAATAAACATGTTTCAGTTCAATCTATCGCTGGCACTTGGGGAACAATGATATCATAAAAAAATAAGCACCCGTTAAGGTGCCTTTTTTTTTTGCTTGCGGGACTCGTTTTTTGTGTACCTTTTTTCGTACTTTTTGTGCACTAATATATTAATCAATGAAACATAGAAAAATTGGAAAGTTATTAATACAGGGGTTATTCAACCTTATTAAAATATAAACAAATAGCACGGAATAAACCACGATTTTTCATTTTAATACTACCAAGTCACCTTTAAAAGGGGACCTTTTCCTTTTCATTTTTAACAATGTCTCTATTATAATTTATTCGAAAAAGAATAGCAAAAAATGATGACAGCTTTGCTATTCTCATAAAGAAAAAATCCCAACCAGAGTTGAGATAAATTATGACTAATTTTCAGGTACGAACTTAAATAGGACAACTGACATGATTGCTGTCATGCCAAAGAACAAAATCTTCATCCATACGAACGGAGCAAAAATAATAGATATTCCCATTAATATCCAAACTTGGATACATATTTTCTTTTTGCGGTCCCTAGCAATTGTCCGCGTTTCTAAATAGTCACCGACGTAGTATTTATAAACTTTTGTGTTGACCAACCAACTGTTAAAACGATCTGAACTTCTGGAGAAACAAAATCCTGCAAGTAACAAAAGGGGTGTTGTGGGTAAAATTGGTAACGGTATCCCAATAATTCCCAATACGAAACTTATTAAACCAACCGTAATATATATTATTTTTTTCATGATAATCCTTTTTCTTAATTTTTTACCATTATATCAAATTAAGAGAAAATCATCTCTCATCATGTTTTAATGTTATATATTTTGTTAAAAATTTTTGATTATTTCTTGATTTAATTTTACGAAAGCGATATCATTAAAATGAGAGAAAATCTCTTGGTTATTAGAAAAGAGGAAATACTATGAAACTGATTAGTATCGTCGGAACTAATTCAAAAAATTCCACTAATCGTAAGCTTCTCCAATATATGGTTAATCATTTTGCGGATAAATGTGATATTGAAATAATTGAAATCAAGGATATACCAGTCTTTAACAAGCCTGCTAACAAGGTTGTCCCTGAAATAGTAAAAGAAATCGCATCAAAAATTGAGGCTGCTGATGGTGTCATTATCGGTACACCTGAATATGACCACTCTATTCCTGCCGTACTGATGAATGCACTAGCCTGGTTATCCTATGGAATTTATCCACTGTTGAAAAAACCAGTCATGATTACTGGTGCTTCATATGGAACTCTCGGTTCTTCTCGTGCACAACTACAATTACGTCAAATCCTAAATGCACCAGAATTAAAAGCAACTGTTATGCCAGATGAATTCTTACTATCTCATTCCCTTCAAGCATTCGATAATGATGGTAATTTATTTGACCTAGAAACTATTCAAAAATTAGATGCCATCTTTGATGATTTTCGTATTTTTGTAAAAATTACCGGTAAGTTGTCTAATGCTCAAGATCTTTTGAAAAAAAATGCTGAGAACTTTGACTGGGAAAGTTTATAAGAAAAGAGGAAGTCAAATATGAAATTTGTAGGTATCGTCGGCTCAAACGCCGAACAATCATATAACCGTATCTTACTTGAATTTATTAGACGTCAGTTTAAAACAAAATTTGATCTTGAACTATTAGAAATCAAAGATATTCCTATGTTCAACCAAGATGACACAAATCAGTCAAATGAATTTGCGGTGCAATATATGTACAACAAAATCACTCGTGCTGATGGTGTAATCATTGCCACTCCTGAACATAATCACACCATTACACCTGCTTTGAAGAGTGCTTTAGAATTGATGTCTTTCAGTCTTCATCCACTTGAAAATAAGCCCGTTATGATTGTGGGAGCTTCTTACTATGACCAAGGAACATCACGCGCTCAGGTACATTTACGTAAAATTCTGGATGCTCCAGGTGTCAATGCTTACACATTACCAGGAAATGAATTCTTACTGGGTAAAGCTAAAGAAGCTTTTGACGACAAAGGAAACATCATTAACGAGGGAACTGTGAAATTCTTAGAATCTTGTTTAGATAACTTCATCAAATATGTTGGTGTCGTTTCTGCTTTAAAAAAACCTAAAGCAATTATGCCTGAAGATTTAGATGCTAGTAAACCAATTGCTACTACGATTACTGAAATCGATCCAGATGATCCAGATTGGTTAGAAAAAGCTTCTAAAATTGTCAATGCAGTTGAAGGGGACACTTATGTCAAACTTGATAATGGTCTCTTGACAGTTGATCAAATCAATATGTTCTTGAAAGCTATGCCATTCGAGCTAACCTTCGCCGATGACAATAATCAATTCCTCTATTACAACAATGCCCACCAAGACCCAGAAACAATGTATGCTAAACGTGTGCCTGCACAAGTTGGGAACCGTATGTCGACTGTTCACGGAAGTCTTCCTCCAAAACGTATGAAGAATGTTGAATGGGTTATTGGAACACTTCGTAACGGTAACCAAGAGTATGTTCGGACAATTGTACCTGGTTCCCCAGCAGAAATCATTAATACACACAACTACCAAGCAATGTACTATCCTGATGGATCTTATGCTGGTATTAATGAAATTGTCTTCAACTTTAAACCATGGTTAGACTGGTACTTAAAAGAAACTGGCCAACATTTAGCCGGTGGTAAAGCAAGTGCAATGCCTGCAGCTGCACACGCTCATGCCGATGCTAGCTCAGGTGCTTCAGACACCGGAGATGCTGCAGCTGCAGCCGAAGCAATTGTTGCTGAAGCAGATGCAAATTCTGGTGCTTCTGAAAGCTAATTATTTGAACTAAAAAAAAAAGACTCGATTTTAAAATCGAGTCTTTTTTTACTCAAACACAAACTGGTTGTGGTAGAGTTCTGAGTAGAATCCTTTTTGTCTGAGGAGCTCGTGATGATTTCCTTGCTCGATGACTTCACCGTCTTTTAAGACAATAATCTCATCAGCATTTAATATCGTTTTTAGTCTGTGGGCGATAACAAAGCTTGTTCGACCTGCGACAATAGCTTCCATAGCTTTTTGAATCTTACTTTCTGTAACAGTATCAACGTTTGACGTTGCTTCATCTAAGATGAGAACCTGTGGATCTGTTAACAGGGTCCGGGCAATTGAAATTAATTGCTTTTGACCTGTTGAGAAGATGTTTTCATCATCTGTTACTAGTGTATTGTAACCTTCCGGTAAAGACATGATAAAGTCATGAATATGGGTTGCACGCGCAGCTGTTTCAACCATTTCTTGACTAATGGAATCATCTCCAAATCGGATATTATCTGTAATTGTACCTGAGAAAAGGACTGATTCTTGTAATACAATTCCGACATTTTTACGAAGGCTATCCAGATCATAGTCACGAATATCAATACCATCAAAAGTAATTGAGCCAGCATCAACATCATAGAAACGGTTAATAAGGTTCATAATAGTTGTTTTACCAGAGCCAGTTGGCCCAACTACGGCTACCATTTTACCTTTTGACGCAGAAATTGAAACGTTCGATAAAACTTTTTTATTTGGTAAGTAGGCGAAATCAACATTTTTTATTTCAACGCCTTCTTTTAATTCTGAAAAGACAGGTCCATTCTCTGGACGGACTTCTTCTTTTTCATCGAACATTTCCTGTATGCGGCTAGCTCCAGTAAAGGCTAACTGTAACTCACCCCATGAAGCTGCAATTTGCATGATTGGTTGATAGTACTGTTGTGAATACTGAACAAACATCACGACCAAACCTAAACCAGCTGCCATTGAAATTGACTTATCGTCTAGGACAATTTTCGAACCAAGGAAGATAACAATGGCTGTGTTTACGAGACTCATCCCGTTCATAACAGGGAAGAGTAGTCCTGAGAAGAGGCGCCCTCTAAAGGTTGCTTGACGAACTTTTTCATTATGCTCTAAGAAACCATTAATCGTTTCTGCCTGAACACCTTGGACAATAATAGCTTTTTGACCAGAAATTTTTTCATCCATGTAGGCATTTAATGCTGAGACTTCTTTTTGTTGAATATTAGTGTATTTGCGAGCTAAACGGATAATGATAACTAAGAAAATCAAAGCGACAGGTGTTGAGGCAACAGTTAACCAAGCAAGACGTGTGTCCTGTCTAAACATCATCCATACTAAACCAATATACAAAGCAACGTTAGTTACAACCTGTACCAAAGATTGATTAAGTGAGTTTTGAATATTATCAAGGTCACTAGTGAAACGAGATAAGATATCACCATCTTTATGTTGATCAAAGAAAGCAACTGTAAGACGTTCCAATTTCCCAAATAACCCTTTTCTCATACGGTTCGTTGAGTGAGCAACGATTCTTGTAAAGAGTAAACTATAAACAAGGTTAGCAAGAGCTGTAAAGATATAAGCTAAAAGCAATTTCCACATTACAGCCATAAAATCTGACATATCTGGTTTAAAACCAGTTTGCCCAGCCATTTTTGCCATATAGTATTTTTGACCAATTTTACCCATTTCAGTTAGGGATTCCCCTAAGAAAACAGGTGCTTTAACTTGTAGGTAAGTGGCTAAAATAATAGCTACAAAGATAAAGAAAAATGATAATTTAAAACGTTTAAAATAAAACCAGAAAAAGCGTGCTGTTTTCATTAGTCTTCCTCCTTACCTTTCTGTGTATCATAAATTTCACGGTAGACTGCATTATTTGCTACTAATTCAGCATGGGTTCCTTGACCAATTAACTTACCTTCATCTAAAACTAAGATAGTATCGGCTTTAACCACTGACGAAATCTTTTGTGCAATGATAATTGTTGTTGTATCTTTCAAGTCCTTGTTTAAAGCTTCTTGGACTAGTTTCTCTGACTTAGCATCTAAGGCTGACGTTGAATCGTCCAAGACTAAGACCTTAGGATTACTGATAACCCCACGAGCAATGGACAACCGTTGTTTCTGACCACCAGAGAAATTATTTCCACGTTCTTCAACTTCACTTTCGTAGGCTAAATCCATTCGGTCAATAAATTCTTGAGCTTGCGCGATTCTAGCAGCACTTTCCATAGCTTGTAAATCAGCTGTTAAATTTCCTTGGCGAAGGTTATCTGCAATAGTCCCCGAAAAGAGAATAGCTTTTTGCAAAACAATTGAAACTGTTTCGCGGAGTGTTTGTTGGCTGAGTGTTTTTAAATCTTTACCACCAATTGTGATTGTACCCTCTTGTGGGTCAAATAAACGAGGAATTAATTGAGCCAAGGTTGATTTTCCGGCACCTGTTGCGCCAACGACACCAACCATTTGCCCAGATTTAATAGAGAAGGAAATATCTTTTAACATAGCATCTTCTTCATTTGGATATGAGAAAGATACATGATCAAAAACAATATCGCCATTTAAATCTTCAACTTCTTCAGTAGCAAAAGTCATTGCAGGTTCTGTCTCTAAAACTTCTTTCAGACGACCAATTGAAATAAAAGCACGACTAGCTTGCATCCCCATGAATCCAACCATAATAATTGAAAACATGATTTGCATCATATAAGTCATGAAGGAAGCAATACTACCTATAACTGTTGGATCTGTTTTTACCATCTTGGAAACTAATAAGAGTGATACAAAAACAGCTAAATACGAAACTAGCATTAAAGCTGGTTGCATCATTGAAAAACCGTACCCAATAAACATATTAAGATCTAATAGTTCATTTGATGTCTCTTTGAATTTAGCATATTGTTCTCTTTCTTGAACGAACGATTTAACGACACGAACACCACGTAGATTCTCTTTAGCAATACGATTAATTTTATCCATCAAGGTTTGGAACTTCCCAAAACGTGGGCCCATTTGACTCATAACAAGGGCCATAATAATAGCAATTAATACAACCATCAGGATAATAACCCACCATAGTTTTGGTAAAGTGTTAACCGCCATAATAAAGGCACCTATAAATAAAATTGGTAAACGGAGCAAGACTTGGAAAATCATCATCACCAAGTTTTGGATTTGGTTAACATCGTTGGTCATACGAACAACTAAATTACCAGCATTAAATTCCTCAACATTAGCATATGAAAAACTTTGGATTTTTCTAAATACCTTCTCACGGATATCAGCTGATACACCTTGAGCTATCTTAGCTGCTAAAATGGTATTGACAGTACCGGCAATTAAACCAACTCCTGCAATAATCAATAATAACTGTCCAACTTCTGTAATTTTATCTGTGTCATTTTTCATGACTGCACTTAGCACATCTTTCAGATAATGAGGTTGTAACAATGCACTTGCTACAACTGCTATGATCATTAAGACAGAACCTAGGGCATACCATTTATAACGCATGATGGCATTTTTAAGCATTTTTCTCTCCTTTGTATTCAGCAATATTTAGTTTTAGCTGGTCTATGACATGCTTGACTGTCATAAAGTCATCTTTTGATATTTCCTTGAAAAAATAATTTTCGATAGCCTTCCGGCATTCATGCAACAAAGGAATCTTTTCTTTTCCAACCTCTGTTAATACGACTTGTTTAAAACGTTTATCTGCTATTGAAGGAACTACTTCAATAAAACCATTTTTTTCCATGCGTTTAACTAAATTACTGGAAACTGATTTTGAGATATTTAATGTTTTTTCAATATCTTTAACAAAGATTTCTCGGTCCTGATTTCTTTCCAAGAAAACAAGTACATGGCCTTGAGGCCCAGCTAACTGGTCAATATGGTAAGCTTGCGCAATTTCTTAAGTGATTTGTTCAATTTGATGAGTCAAATCACGAAGATCAGCAATAATACGTGACATATTTTTCCTCCTTAGTTCTCATGATGACTATTTTAGTTCTCTTGGGAACTATTGTCAATGAAAATAGCTTATTTTTTTCAAAAATTTTAATCTTTTTTATGAAAATGATTACATTTTTGAGCCCATGTATGCCTTTTCTATTAGATGAATAAAAGCATCTGTGTTATAATAAAATTGACTAACTCTAAATTACGAGGAGAAAAAGAATGAATAAACAAAAAGTTGCAATTTTAGGTCCCGGTTCTTGGGGGACTGCTTTGTCTCAAGTCTTAATTGATAATGGACACCAAGTTATCCTTTGGGGAGACTCAGAGCAACAAATTACTGAAATCAATACAGAGCATACAAATACACGTTATTTCAATGATATCGTTTTAGATGAACGCATTACTGCGACTACTAACTTGAAAGAAGCTTTAGCTGAGGTAGATGCAATTCTTTTTGTAGTGCCAACAAAAGTTACTCGATTAGTTGCCAAACAAGTTGCTGAAGTTCTGGACCATAAAGTAACTATCATGCATGCTTCTAAAGGTCTTGAACCAGGAAGCCACGAAAGACTATCAACTGTTATCTCTGAAGAAATTCCTACCGAGCTACGCAGTGACATTGTCGTTGTATCAGGTCCTAGTCATGCGGAAGAAACAATTGTTCGTGATATTACCTTGATTACTGCAGCATCAAAAGATTTGGATTCTGCTAAATATGTCCAAAGTTTGTTTAGTAACCGTTATTTCCGTCTTTATACCAATTCTGATGTAATCGGAGTTGAAACAGCTGGTGCTCTTAAAAACATCATAGCTGTTGGTGCTGGTGCCCTTCACGGTTTAGGCTATGGTGATAATGCCAAAGCTGCTGTCATTACTCGTGGTTTAGCTGAAATTACTCGTCTTGGGGTTAAACTTGGAGCTAATCCATTAACTTACAGTGGTTTATCTGGTGTTGGTGACTTAATTGTTACTGGTACTTCTGTTCATTCACGAAACTGGCGTGCTGGTGATGCGCTTGGTCGTGGCGAAAAACTGGAAGATATTGAACGTAACATGGGAATGGTCATCGAAGGAATTTCAACAACTAAAGTTGCATATGAAATTGCACAAGAACTTGGTGTCTATATGCCTATTACAAGTGCTATCTACCGAGTTATCTATGAAGGTGCTGAAGTTAAAGCAAGCATTCTTGAAATGATGTCTAATGAATTCCGTTCTGAAAACGAATGGCACTAATAAGTAATATTGGAGGCACAAATGACTAAAGTAAGAAAAGCAATTATTCCTGCCGCAGGCCTTGGAACAAGATTTTTACCAGCCACAAAAGCACTAGCCAAGGAAATGTTGCCTATCGTTGACAAACCAACAATTCAATTTATTGTTGAAGAAGCATTAAAATCTGGGATTGAAGAAATCCTGATTGTTACTGGTAAAGCAAAACGTTCTATCGAAGACCACTTTGATTCCAACTTTGAATTAGAGTATAACCTAAAACAAAAAGGGAAAACTGAACTCCTCAAATTAGTTGATGAAACAACTTCAATCAATTTGCATTTTATCAGACAAAGTCATCCAAGAGGCTTGGGTGATGCCGTCTTACAAGCGAAAGCTTTTGTTGGAAATGAACCATTCATCGTTATGCTTGGTGACGATCTTATGGATATCACTGACAACTCAGTAATTCCCCTAACAAGACAATTAATGAACGACTTCGAGACAACCCATGCGTCAACAATTGCCGTTATGAAGGTTCCTCATGAAGATGTTTCTTCTTACGGGGTAATCGCTCCGCACGGTAAAGCTCACCATGGTTTGTACAGCGTTTCAACTTTCGTAGAAAAACCAAAACCTGAAGATGCTCCTAGTGATTTAGCTATCATCGGACGTTATCTCCTTACCCCTGAAATTTTCGAAATCTTAGAAAATCAGGCACCAGGTGCAGGTAACGAAATCCAATTGACTGATGCTATTGATACATTGAACAAAACGCAACGCGTCTTTGCTCGTGAATTCACTGGAAATCGTTATGATGTTGGTGATAAATTTGGCTTTATGAAAACTTCTATCGACTATGCTTTGAAACATGAGCAAGTTAAAGATGATTTGAAAAAATACATTATCCAATTAGGTAAAGAATTGGAAGGAAAAACAGAAACAAAATAAAAAGTGCCTAGGGGCACTTTTTTTATGTTAGATAAGTATAAGTTAGGATTGCGACTACAAGAAAGACATATAGAGCTAGCGATGCTAATCGATATTTTCTCTCAAATTGATTTTCTGGTGCTTGGCTAGGCAAGAAAAGTGCTGCTAAAGCACCACCGACAATCCCACCAATATGTCCTGCAATACTAACATTAGGCATAAAAATATTCATCAGTAAGTTGACAAAAATTAGTGACTGGTAAGACTTAGATAAAGCTTTTAATGATAAATTTTGACTAAAATAACCCAAAACAGTTATGGCCGCAAATAGTCCAAATAAGGACGTTGATGCACCTGCAGCTACGGTTGAAGGTGTAAAAGCTAAAACAAATAGGTTACCCATAATACCAGATAAGAGATACAAGAGCAGAAAATGACGTGCTCCCCACAGTTTCTCAGATAACTGACCAACAAATACCAATGTTAGCCCATTGAGTAAAAAATGTTCCCAACCAATATGAACAAAGATGGCACTAACTAGACGCCATAACTGAGAAGGTAGGGCTTTTACAGCAACTCCATACATGCCACCAAATTGGTAAATAGCCTGAACTGATCTAGCAAACTGACCATAAAATACTTGCATGGCTAAAAAAACCAGTGCGGTCAGAATTAATAATGTTAATGTAACTGGATTCTTTCGCAAATCATATATCATAAGGCATAAACCACTTCCACTGCAACATCATGTGCGGCAGGTTGAAATTGAGCTTTTTGACACTGATAAATGGTCGAAAAAGTATGACCCTGGTAATAACTTAGATAACGATCATAATAACCGCCACCATAGCCAATCCGGAATCCTTCTTCAGTAAAAGCAACTCCTGGCACATGAATCAGATCAATTTGATCTTTTGTCACTTCCTCTTCGCTAATTGGCTCCATCAATCCATAAGACGTTCTTTGTAAGTCTTTTGGATTATAGTGTACAAAAATCATTCGACCTTTCCCGTATGTTTTAGGGACAACAATTATTTTACCATCAGCCAATGCACGCTTGATGAAAAGGGTTGTTTTGTATTCATGAGGCATGGCTAGATAAGTCGCAACAATTTTGGCATCTTTGTATGCTTGTGAATTACAAACTAATTCTAGTAACTGCAAGTCTTTTTGACTTTTTTCTTTTTTATCCATCTTTTTCATAGATGAAATTACTTGTGTTCTTAATTCCTTTTTTTCCATATGATAAGTTTACCACAAAAAATGTCATTTGCCTTTTTTGGATAGTTATTGCTATTTGTTATGACAAAAGTTAAAATATAAAAGAATTTACAATTTTTTTATGGAGTTTAGGATGCAAAATTTAACAAAAGGTAACCCTTTAAAAGTTATCTTGATTTTTACCCTACCTTTACTAATAGGTAGTTTTTTTCAACTTGCTTATAATTTCGCAGATAGTATTATCGTTGGTCATACTTTAGGACAAGATGCCTTCGCAGCTGTTGGAGCGACAGGAAGTATTATGTTTCTGGTAGTCGGTTTTGCGATGGGGCTGACTTCTGGGCTGACTATTGTCACCTCACAGCGATTTGGTGCCCAAGATTTTATTGGAGTCAAAACTAGTTATGTTCACGGACTATTTTACTCTGTATTAGTCAGTTTTATCCTTACAGTCATTTCTGTAGTTTTCTTAAAACCACTACTCTATTTAATGCAAACCCCAGAAAACTTAATTGATAATTCCTATCAATTTCTTCTTGCCATGTTTTCGGGATTAATCTTCACTATTTTATTTAATTACTTATCAAATGCAATAAGAAGTCTAGGTAACTCTCGAACACCATTAGTTGCCTTAATCTTGGCTAGTATCCTTAACATCTTTTTGGAATTTCTTTTTATATTAGGTTTTAAGATGGGCGTTTTAGGAGCTGGTATTGCAACCATTACAGCGCAAGCTTTTTCAGTTGCTTACCTATTCTATTATATCCACAAAAATATTCCCTTTTTCAGATTGACCCGAGCAGACTTGGTCATTGATAAAGATAATCTTAACCAACACGGACGACTAGCAATTCCAATGGGCTTTCAAGCCAGTATTATTGCTATTGGTGCCATCACCTTACAAGTCACAATCAATAAGCTAGGAACTCAGGCTATCGCAGCGCAAGCCATTGCTAGCAAAACTGACCAATTAGCCATGTTACCAATGATTAATTTAGGTTTGGCCGTTTCAACTTTCACTGCACAGAACTTTGGTGCAAAAGAATTTAAGCGTATCTTTGAGGGACTCAAGAGTTCCCTTATCCTGGGAATAGGATGGGCAGTCTTTTTCGCCATCCTTCTCATTTCATGCCACCATTTCTTTTCTTCTTTATTTATCGCTGATGCAGACCCAGAAGTTTTCCATTTAGCATTACTTTACTATCTGATTAATGGGTCTTTCTACTGGCTCTTAGCAATTCTCTTTATTCTACGCAGCTTTATTCAAGGCTTGGGTTACGGATTTGTACCAACGGTTGCTGGAATTATGGAATTGGTGATGAGAGCTGGTGTAGCTATTATTGGTTTAATTTATTTTGGCTTTGCTGGTATTGCCTCAGCCAATCCTGCAGCTTGGATTGGCAGCGTCCTAATCTTAATCCCTTCAACTTTTATTTTGTTAAAACGACTTAAAGAACAAGAACTACAAGAATTTCTGTCAGTTAAGGAAATTTTAAGCTAAGTGTATTATCATAGTTATATCCTAAACAACGGTTTACCCAGACCGTGGGGTAGAAAGAGTAATCTGACCTACCCTTTTCATAAATCTCCAGGACACCTCCCTCATAGGTGTCCTATTTTTTTACAAAAAATTAATCAATTCCGAAAATATCTCGCGTATATACTTTATGGCCAACATCAGCTAATGAACGATCAAAGCGATTAGAAACAATGATTGTAGATTCTTTTTTAAAGCTATCTAAATTTTTAGTGACCTCATAGTCTAGTTCCTCTTCCAACATTGGTTCATAAATTAGCACTCGGATTTGATAAGAACTTAATAAATCCATCACGTCTTTGATAGCACTTTCTCTAAAGTTATCTGAGTTACTTTTCATAATTAAACGATGAACCCCAACAGTTGGTTCCTTGTCATTTTCATCTCGATCCTTTAGCAGTTCCTTAATCCGCTCGGCAATAAACTCCTTACGTTTTTGATTTGAAGCAACGATGGCAGATATTAAAGCTTGCGGTGTATCTTTGTAATTAGCTAATAACTGCTTAGTATCTTTTGGTAAGCAATAGCCACCGTAACCAAATGATGGATTATTATAATGTTCACCAATTCGTCTATCGCGACAGATACCTTCAATAACACGTTGTACATCCAAGCCTTTTGCCTCAGCATAGGTATCTAATTCATTGAAGTAAGAAACTCGCATAGCTAAATAAGTATTGGCAAATAGCTTAACCGCCTCGGCCTCATCAGTTCCCATAAAAAGAAGTGGGACTTCCTTAGTTAAGGCAGCTTCTTTGAGAAGCTTTCCAAATTCTCTAGCAGCTTCTATTGTCGCAGCTGAATCCTCTTTCTCATAAGAAACAATAATTCGACTGGGATGTAAATTATCATGTAAAGCTTTTGATTCTCTTAAAAATTCTGGACTAAAAATAATTCTATCCGTCTTAAATTGTTCTCTGACTTGTTTGATAAAGCCCATCGGGATGGTTGATTTAATAACAATAATTGCTTTATCATTGACTTTTAATGCCTGTGAAATAACGGCTTCAACATGTTTTGTATCAAAGAAATCAATATCACTATTGTAATTTGTTGGTGTGGCAACAATAATTAAATCTGCTTGGCTATAAGCCGAATCACCATCTAAGGTAGCGGTGAGAGATAAAGGCTTTTCAGCTAAATAACTTTCGATTTCCTTATCTTGAATTGGTGATTTTCTTTGATTAATTAATTTTACTTTTTCTTCAACAATATCAACGATGGTTACGGGATTAGTTTGTGCAAGTAAGACACCTAAGGATAAACCAACATATCCGGAACCGGCAACAGTAATTTTCAATTCTTTTTTTCCTTTCTACGAATAATTAAGTAAGAGATTCTTTTTTTCGAGTTCCCCAGTCAGCATTTCTAATGGTTAATAGTGAATAGAGCTTAAGTGGCTGCAAGACAAAAAGGTGAAGCAAGCCATAAAAAGGTGATAATAGAAATGCAAGAGGGTGCTTAACCATGTAATGAACGTTTCGGCACAGGGCGACAATAAAAATGATTAGTAGAAAGGCTAGTAATTTTTGCCATGAAAAAGCTTGTACTTCACCAATCACTAAATTACAGATTGAATAGATCAACATGATAAACATTGATACTTCAACAGTTGTCCAAACTGCGACCAGTGGACAAGATAATAGTTTTTTAACTGAGATTAATGATTCTCTAAAGAAAGATTTATTCCAACGATTCTGTTGTTTTAGGTATGTTTTGAACTGATGAGGAACATCTGTATCGCAACGAGCAGTTGATTGATAAACGGTCTTCCCTAAGTCAGTTGCATAATTGGTTAGACACCTGTCATCACCAATGCTCACCGGAACACCTAAGAAAGTTTGACTGGTATAACGTTTGATGTTAGGAACAACAACTTGGCGACGATAAATACTTAAAGGCCCCGAACAAACTAAGATATTCCCTGTCACAGATTGAGCCGCACGCTCGACACCAAAGGCATTGTCATAACGGATATCTGTTAAACGTGTTAATAGGTTAATATCTCGATTACGAGCGTTTAGATGCCCAGTTGCTGCATAAACTCGATTATCATTGAAGGTCTTTAATAGCTCTTCTAAGGCATTTGGATAGATATAGGTATCTGAGTCAACTGTTAAGAAAACATCTGCTTTTGATCGTTCAAAAGCCCAAGACTGAGCATGACGCTTCCCAACATTTTGTTCTAGTCGCTTAACGATAATTTTATCAGCTTTATTGTTACTATTTACATAGTCTTCAATCTTACTTATTCCTGATATATCCGCACTTCCATCATCAATCACATAAATTTCTCTGATTGGGTAATTTTGCGCCTCAACACTTTTCAGTGTTTCAAGTAAAGATTGTCCATCTTCATTATAGGAAGGGATAATTGCCGCCACATGATACTGACCAGCTTGTCCTTTATAAGGACGATAGAGAAATGATAGACCCATCTTAACAGAAAGATAAACCATTAAGACTATACCATAAACAGCTAGACTTCCTTTTGTCCCAAAAACAAAGACATTGAGCATTATTAAAAGCGTCCACAATACTATGAAAGTGACGAAAGTAATTGCATTTTTAATTTTTTCCATTGTTACCTCTCTTTATTTATTTTGACTCCATCAGCAAACGAAGTCACAAACTAAAAATTATTATAGTAAAGAGACAGGCGACTTTCAAACCAAGTTTTGATGTAAAAATTTAGAACTTGACCTTGTCATTTTTTTAAAAATAATATAAAAAACTACCTAGTTTGATATAACTAGGTAGTTTTTTTCATTATCCATTAATTAAGTTATCTAGAAATGCACCTACTTCTTTGACCGCAAAAGTAAGGGCCTCTTCGTTTGGACTCATCTTAGCATGGTGCAGTGGAAAAGGGGTTTCAACACCGAGCCAGAACATCACTCCTGGAATTTTGCTCAGTAAGAAGCCAAAATCTTCGCCAGTCATCGCTGGTAAACATTCAATTAAGTCTACAGATTCACGTTTTTTGAAAAATGCCATCAAGTTCTTAGCTAACTCCGGATTGTTTTCAACTGGGAGATAACCTCCTTGTTTTAATTCAATCTGAACTTCCAAATCAAAGCTGGCTGCAACGCCTTCTGCTATGGTCTGAATTCGTTTTTGTGTTAATATACTCATCTCTTGCGTTAAGGTACGGATTGTCCCATGTAAGTCCGCCCGTTCAGAGATAATATTGCTGGTCGTTCCTGCATGCATTGATCCAAAGGTCACTACAGCGCCTTCGATTGGGTCAACGTTGCGACTAACTATGGTTTGAACTTGTGTCAGGAAATATGCGGCAGCGATTAAGGCATCATTGGAATGATGAGGAAATGCTGCATGCCCCCCTTTTCCAAGAAAAGCAATTTTTACTTCACAGGTTCCCGCAAATAAAGTAGATGTATTAGTCGCAATTTGCCCAACTTTAAGATCTGGTCTAACATGGAGTGCATAGCATTCATCAGGAATCCACTCGTTTAAGGCACCATCTTGATACATAAGCATCCCTCCAGCCTCATTTTCTTCAGCTGGTTGAAAGATGAAAAGCATATTATTTTTGGGTTTATATTTGGATAAGCGTTCAAATAAGCCTAAGGCTACTGTCATATGGACATCATGTCCACAGGCATGCATATTGCCTTCATGTTGGCTAGAAAACTCTAACCCCGTCTCTTCTTTTACAGGAAGTCCATCTATGTCCGTCCGCCAAGCAACTGTCTTTTCAGGATCGTAGCCACTCAAATAGACTAAAATTCCGGTCTGACAGGTTTTAATTGTAATAAATGGCTTATTATCACTAATTTCCTTAATAATGTTCAGTAAAAATGCCTGAGTTTTAACTTCCTTTAGCCCAATTTCTGGAATCTGATGTAAGTGTCGTCTCGTTGCTAGCAAATCTATCATATCGTACTTCTCTTTCTTAGATTAAACGGAGTGCCTCTTCTAGTGCTGTTTTTTGTTGGGTTTGGGCATCAATTTCTTTGATGATTCGCGCTGGGACACCAGCAACAACAACGTTTTCTGGTACATTTTGGGTAACAATAGCTCCCGCAGCAACGACTGAACCGTCACCAATTTGCACACCCTCGATGATAACAGCGTTTGCACCTACTAAAACATTATCACCAACTCGAACAGGTTCTGCCGATGCCGGTTCAATAACACCTGCTAAGACAGCACCAGCACCGATATGACTATTTTTCCCAACAGATGCTCTTCCTCCAAGAATGGCACCCATGTCAATCATCGTTCCTGCACCAATCTCTGCACCAATATTTATAATTGCACCCATCATGATAACGGCATTGTCATCAATCGTAACTTGGTCACGAATAATCGCCCCTGGTTCAATCCGTGCATTGATAGCTCGTTTATCTAGTAAAGGAACCGCAGAATTACGACCATCTTGCTCTAGAACGTAATCTTTGTTCTCTGTTAAGCCAGCTAGTAACGGTTCAACATCTTTCCAATCACCAAATAAAACATTACCTAATTGTAAAACAGATTCTGGTAGTGGAACTGCTAATTGGCCTTGATAAGTTACCTTGACTGATGTTTTCTTTTCTGCGTTCCCGATAAATGCAATAATTTCCTGTGCTGTCATTTTTTGTGCTGTCATATTTCCAACTCCTCGTGCTTAGTTTTCTTATTATAACAAATTATCAGAAAATTTGGGAAATAAGTTATTTAACTTCAATAAAAAAACTAAAAACCTACAGGTCTATCTTCGACCTGTAGGTTTTTAGTTCAAATCTCGGTAAAAGTATTGTTTCTACTAACAGTCTATTTGAATTATTGATCCAATTTCTAAATGCGGACTATTGACTCCTTTTACATGCAATGTGCCAGGTAATGAAGCCTCTTCACTCCCATCGAAGGAAAGTGTAATGTGACCTAGACTTGATAAATTTTTTTCAACAACATTTCCGACTGCTGTGATGGTATACTTTTCTTCCCCGATAATTACCTTACCATTCTTGATGATGGTTCCAGTCAATTCTTTATTATTAATTGTAAAACAAAATTCTGATAAGTCAGCTGGAGCCCCTTCACCAAATAGAATTAACATATTTGTGTTTTCAATCATATTTTGAGCCTCTGACCCAATTTCCAATACTTTAGTTTCAAATACTTTTACCATTTTATTTTCCTTTTCAAATTTTATTTTATTATACTTCTTTTACTGATAAAGTCCAATACTTGCAATCCAAGCTACCACAACACGAGGTACCCCATTTAAGAAACGAGAATAAAGTACAGAAGGTACACCTACTTCAACTGTCTCAGCATCTGCTTCAGATAAACCTAAGGCAACTGGAATAAAATCACATCCATTTTGTGTGTTAATGGCAAATAGTGCAGGTAACGCCATCTGTGGTGGAATATTACCTTTCCCAATCTCAACACCAATTAGTGTTCCAATAATTTGTGATATTACTGCCCCAGGCCCTAATAATGGTGATAAGAATGGCAATGAACAGATAAAACCAATTAAAATTAATCCCCATATATTTCCAGCAAGTGGAATCATTAATTTAGCTAACCAGTTACCTACCCCAGAACCTTGTATAAAACCAATTAATAATGATACAAAAGCCATAAATGGAAGAATTGTATTGATGAGTGTTTGAATAGCTTCTCGAGCGGCCTGATTAAATGTTGCAACAACTTTACCAGCGCCCATTCCAATCCTAGCTACAAAACTGCTTTCAGCTCGTTGCTCAGTGATTTTTTTACTAGTATCAAAAGTTGGTTTTTTCTTTTCTTCGATAGTACTAATATTTTCAACTTTACTTTCTTGCGTAGAAGTAATTTGATTCATACCTACAGAAGAAACATAAATATCTTCATTAATGTATTGTGCTAATGGGCCACTTTTTCCTGTAGCGACTATGTTGATCGTTGGAATTCCTTTTTTGGGATAAATGCCACAACGTAGTGTTCCACCACAATCTACAATAGCTAAAGCTACTTCTTCATCTGGAATCGATGTTTTAAAACCATTAACAGCTTCCATGCCAGTTAATTCAGAAATTTTATCAACAATTTCCGGTTTTTCGCCTCCACCAGTAATATAGATAAATTTATGTTTTTGTTCAGTTGGTGTTATGATTAGTGGTCCACCATATCCGCC
Source organism: Streptococcus parauberis NCFD 2020 (assembly GCF_000187935.1). Taxonomy (NCBI): domain Bacteria; kingdom Bacillati; phylum Bacillota; class Bacilli; order Lactobacillales; family Streptococcaceae; genus Streptococcus; species Streptococcus parauberis. The sequence goes on along the minus strand of NZ_AEUT02000001.1, from coordinate 2,141,396 downwards.
ACTTCCTTTTTCAACTCGAATACTTGAATATGTCATTTTAAAATCCTCACTTATCTAATTCAATTGTTTTACTTAGGGTAACACCTTGTTGCTTAGAAACATAAGCTGTCGTAAAATCGGTCACCCAACCACTGACAAAGTTCATGATCAAACCTACTAATAAGTATCTAATAGCAAGTTCCATCTGACTCAAACCTAATGTCTTTATTCCTGAAGCAATTCCCATCCAAACAAATAATTCTCCTGGATTGATATGAGGGAAAACACCATTTGATGTGTGACAAAATTGCATTTGAGAGGCAACATAACTTGGTTTGTAGTACTCTGGCATAAATCGTCCCATACTAATAGCCATCGGATTCCCTAGCATAAATGCTGATATAAATGGTAAGATCATATAGCGACTAATTGGATTTCGTGCAGATACCTCAGCAAGTTTATTTACTTTTTCTTCTCCCAGTAATCCTATAAGCGCGTTCATAGCTACTAATAACATCAATACTACAGGTACAATTCCTGTCATCCAGCTGACAAAGGTTTCTCCACCTAGTTGAAAAAGTTTCATAAAACCTTCAGCAAATTTAGTAATATAGTCCATCCTTAACTCCTTTTATTTATTAATTGTAATTTTAGTCTTGAAATTAAACCTTTAACGTGCAAGTTCATATCAAATGCTGATCCGTATTTAGACACGTCTTCATATGACCCTGCTTCCGTTCTTAAGAACAACTCCTGTGCGTCTTTAATTGCTGCTTGTAACAGTTTGTTTTCTTGTCTAACCAATGGATTATGATGATCCAGATAATGGATATCTTGCCCAATATAGTTTGGCATATCTTTAAACATAGCAATTATTGTAACACCTTGCATTCTTTTAGCTTTTAAAACTTTTCCACTATTATCAACTGCAAACATAACAATAGTTCCAGCCTTTATTTTTCCAGAGCGTTTTCCAATAGCAACTTTTCCAGCTTTTCTTAACTCAGAATAAGTTTCATTGAAGTTTTTTAATTGTTTTAATCCAAAAATTATTTGAAGAATATATGCAATTACCATTACTAAACCAAGTATTATCATATTATTCATTAGAATACCTCTCTATCTTTTGTAAAACTAATAAAGCTTTCTTCATTATCAATTTTTCTTAGTTCATTTTTTAAACTATCACTACCTGCAATCCTAAAAATATCATCATAAAGTTCAAGTAATTCCGCTTCTTTTATGCCTTCAATTGTTTTTGGAATAGCAAGCATGAAAATAAATTCTACTAAGTTGTTAGTTCCCTTGAAAGGTTCCTCTAATAAACCTAACATTAGAATAATATTACCGTCTATGTGGTTAATAGTATGCGGAAATGCAACAAGATTACCAAATTGAGTTGTCTGTTTTTCTTCTCTTTTTAGAATTCTATCTTCAAATTCAAAATCAACTAACTGAGTCTCTTGTAAATGTTTAGCCATTTCTTTCAAATAATCTTGATAAGTTTCTCTAGGCTTTAACCTTAAAAATTTAAAGGTGGTCGTTTCCAAATTTTTCTGATGAAAATGGTTGACACGTTGCCATTCATTCTGCAACCATTGATCGTCAAATAAGTTTGTAATTTGCACTACTGGAGATTTTAAGTTTGCAAATTTTAATGGAATGGTTGTAAAAATGGCAAAATAGTTATCATCTAATTCAGGATTAAAGTCCTCTTCAGAGAACTGAGAAATAGCTATGTCCCTTCCCAATACTTGAGTTAGTCTTCTACAAATCATATTCGCAGTCCCTCTACCTGTTGTACAAACAACTGCTATTTTCTTTGTGGTGGTTTTAATAATTTCATTCTTTTCCCTTAAAACCATTTCAAAATATAATGCTAAGTAGCTTCTTTCAGAGAGTTGTAAAAGATAACCAAATTCTTCTTCCAACACTTCTGATGCTACATTAGCCATTTCAAAAGCTAAAGGGTATTTATATCTGATTTCACCATGAAAGATATCATTGATTTGAAAATGGAAAATCAGTCTATTGATTAAGTACTTTAAATGTGATTGAATATCAGAAAATAGTATCTTTTCATCAAAATTAATGTATAGTTTACTTTTTACTCTTTCCACTGCTTTATGATAAATTGAGAACAGCTTATCATCATAGTAATCACTATAACTTAGCCCCTCAATATACTGAACATTCAAGGGGAAATTAATGAAATTTTTTTCAAATTGACTTAACGAAATCTGATAATTCATTTCTAGGTAAAATAATAACTCTTCCATCAATTCGTTAGATTTAACCTCATTACTATAAAGTGAAATTGGTTTATCAAAATGATGATTATTTTTTATCCTAAGGATAGCTACTGAAATTGATTTTGTTAACAATTCTTGAATCTTTTTGGGGATTTTAAATGTTTTAAATAAGTTCAATAAAAATGACAATGTTTCATGATTAATATTTTCAATTTCAAAATGACTATACACTTTATGAATATAGATTAATCTTAAGTTTAATTCTTCTCCAGAAATTTCAATTCCCCTATTAGGTTTACTCAAAATTTCAAGTGAAAAATCTTTTGCTATCTGTTTTACTATTTTTAAGTCCTTATTGATTGTCCCTCTACTAACAGATATCTCTTCAGCTAAATCATCAATAATTAATGGTTTTATACTATCTACTAGACGTTTTATGATATAAGCTATCCGTTTTGTCGAAGAATTAAAATCACTTGTTTTTCGTAAACTGCCCCCTAAAATACTTTCAAGTCTAGAATAATCATAAACTCTAAGTTCAAGTAAATTTTTCTTTTGAACGATTTCAACATCGTTATCTAGAATGTCATTTAATTGAGCTACACTTTTTAATAATGTTTGTTGACTGATATCTAGTTCCTGAATTAATGTATCAATTTCGACTTTATGTTGCGCCACCAAAATGTCTATAATTTTATACCAACGATTAACTAATGTCACAACTCTCTTCTTTCTTTGTTTATTTATCCTCTCGTTTTACCACCTGCTACATTAGTTGTAATTCCGGTAATATAACTTGAACGATCAGATATATAATAAGCTACCAAATCTGCAACTTCTTTTAATTTTCCACTTCTACCAAGAGGTGTAGTGCTAGTTGAAGCATATCCTGCTCTTATTTCTTCAACTGTTTTCCCTCTAGTATATCCTAATGATTCTTCATAAGCTAATGTTCTCAGACCTGTTGCTTCCATTATTCCTGGAGCAACACCAACTACACGAACACCATGTTTCCCTAGTTCTTTTGCCCAAGAACGCGTGTAACTATAGACTGCTGCTTTCGTTGCCGCATAGGCACTTTGACCTTCAGAGCCTTCCAGACCTGCTTCTGAGGCCATATTAACAATAACACCAGAACCATTTTTTACTAATACTCGTCCAACCGCTTGACTGACTAAGAACAATCCCATTTGATTAATCATCGTAATTTTTTCAAATGTCTTGTCATCTAATTCATATTGTCCATGTGGATCATTTGGATCAACTAGAAGGCGAGGAACATTAATACCAGCATTATTAACAACTGCATCAATTGTTCCAAAAGTTTCGATAATTTTATCAACCCCAGCTTCTACTTCTTTTCTAGAAGTAACATCTACTTTTACAAATAAATAGTTGGGATGTTCTAAATTATTATCCGCAATATCAAAATTGACGACATTAACGTTTAGTTCTAATAGTTCATCCACAATTGCCTTACCAATTCCAGACGATGCTCCGGTAACTAAAACTGTCTTACCTGAAATATTTAACCAATCAGTCATTTGTTTCTCCTTAAATCTTTATTTGATAAGTCTAGTTTAAAACGTTTTCACTTTTTAATTAAGTCAGTCTTTTTTTGAATTGACATTATAAAACTATACTAATCACCTTTTGATTTAAAAGAGAACACAAAAAACAGACTATCAAATAGAAAATCTGTTTTTTTTATATGTTGTTTAAATTATAAACGAGCGTTTAATTCCGCGCTTAATTCTTCAAAACCTGGTTTACCAAGTAATGCAAACATATTTTTCTTGTATGCTTCTACTCCTGGTTGGTCAAATGGGTTAACGCCATTTAGGTAACCTGACATGGCAATTGCAATTTCGAAGAAGTAAATTGTGTAGCCAAGAGTGTATTCATCTTGTCCTGGAAGGGTTAAGAAGGCATTTGGAACACCACCATCAGTGTGGGCTAATAATACGCCATCTGTTGCTTTTTTGTTAACAAAATCTACATCTTTTCCTTGTAAGTAGCCAAGTCCATCAAGGTCAGCTTCTTCAGTTGGGATTGTAATGTTTTTGCGTGGGCTTTCTACACGAATAACAGTTTCAAATAAGTTACGGTAACCTTCTTGGATGAATTGACCAAGAGAGTGTAAATCTGTTGAGAAGTTAGCTGATGTTGGGTAGATTCCTTTTTGGTCTTTACCTTCAGATTCTCCGGCTAATTGTTTCCACCATTCACCAAAATATTGAAGTGATGGTTCGTAGTTAGCTAATACTTCTGTTACATAGCCTTTACGGTAAAGAATGTTTCGTAATACAGCATATTGGTAAGCTTCATTTTCAGCAATTTTTTCTGAAGAGTAAGCATTGCGAGCTGCGTTAGCACCTTCCATCAATTTAGTGATATCAGCACCTGATGCAGCAATTGGTAATAAGCCAACAGGTGTCAATACTGTGAAACGTCCACCTACGCTATCTGGAACAACGAATGTTTCCCAGTTATTAGCAACCGCTTCAACTTTAACGGCACCTTTAGCTTTGTCAGTTGTTGCGTAGATACGACCATTTGCTTCTTCTTGTCCATATTTTTCAATTAATAATTCTTTGAAAACGCGGAAAGCGATAGCTGGCTCTGTAGTTGTTCCTGATTTAGAAATAACATTAACTGAGAAATCTTTATCTTTAACATACTCTACTAAATCAGCAAGGTAGTTTGAAGAAATTGAGTTTCCAGCGTAAAGAATTTGTGGTGCTTTACGTTCTTCAGCTGTTTGCAAATTAACAAATGAATTATTTAAGAAATCAATAGCAGCACGCGCTCCTAAATAAGATCCACCAATCCCAATAACAACTAGGACTTGGCTATCTGATTGAATTTTTTCAGCTGCTTTTTGAATACGAGCAAATTCTGCTTTGTCGTAGTCTTCTGGTAAGTTTAACCAACCAGTCATTTCAGCACCTGGACCAGTTGCTTGACGCAAAGCAGCATCTGCAGCAGAAACATGCATTTGCATATAGTCCAACTCATGTGGTGCAACAAATTGACCTAATACTTTCGAATAATCAAATTTAATGTGTGACATAATTTACCCCTTTTATTTTTTCCGTTCACCTACTATATTAACTCTTTGCAAGCTTTTTTTCAATCATTTTGAACAATCTTTCACAAAAAGGAAAGGAATTTTCATTTTCATGTAAATGATATAATAAATCTTTTTTATGCTATAATTTTTCTATCATTTATAAAATCAGGTGCTCATTATGACAAAACGATACTTAAAACTCATCTCTTTGTGTATCATCAGCTTTGCTTTGACGGCATGTACAAATACAGCAGCAGGGCAATCAAGCAGAGAAAATGATTTAGCATTGCAAGGCAAAACACGAAGCAAAATCTTAAAAAATGTAGAACATCATTACTATTACTCGCAATTAGGCCCCTATCAAAAAGAGAACTATCTCCTCTTACGTAAGGATTCTGAAATCTTTAAAGATACCATTCACCTTGCCCCAGACTCTGAAAAAATTTAATGAAAACAATTGATGCTTTTATCATGGACAATCCCGATTTATATTGGCTAGCTTCTACAAGTTATCAAGTTGATTATTCTGATTCAGATGTATATGTGAGTTTCAAGGTCCCTAAAGATGCCAAAGCTACCTATGAACATTTACAAACGATTGGAGATCAAATTCTTTCGGCTAGTCCAAAAGGCGACGACTATCAAAATGTTCAGCACTTCTATAACTACATTATAGCATCCTTGAACTAAGCCATAAAGCCAATCGTGACATTATAGGTATGGACAAAGAGACTTATAAAAAAGTTTGGACTTTCCAAAATGCTCAGATAGTTCTTTACTTTATTCAAAATTACATGGTTATTATTTGGATAAATTTGACCAAGCTGGCCTCGAAAATATTCTCGAAAAACAATTAGCACAGGGCAACACAACTGTTGCTGTCCAAACTGTAAATAGTGAAGAATACAATATTCTTGTAAAGTCGATAGACAATAACAAGGAAATCTACCATAATCTTTTTAGCCGTTTCTGGACGAATTATTCTGATTTTAATTACACTGCGTCATTAGAAAGCAATACCATTACCTTCACTCATCCATGATATCAAACAGCAAGAAACTACTTATCTAGCTGTTTTTTCTTTATAAATTTAGATAGTATAGCATGAAGTATCTACTGTAGTCTCTATACAAGTATCCGTAATGAAGGGTAAAAAAAGAGAGTCGAATAATTCGACTCTCTTTCTCAGATTCTCTTAGTGTTAGCCTGTATTTCACATGCTATTATTACTTAGTTTCCTCTTTTTTTCAATCCTACTAAACCTAATCCTGCAATAACAGTTCCGATTACCATGGCAAGGGTTGCTGAAGCATCGCCTGTTCTTGGTAAGATTGGACGACTTGGTCGTGCCGGCGGAGTTCTTCTTGGTGGTGTTTTACCAGGAGGAGGAGTTACTGGTTTATCAGGAGTTTCTGGTGTTGGTGGGAATACATGAACTGGGTTTGTATCTTTTGTCCATGTTGAGCTTGGACCATGGTTAAAGCTTACTGTTGCAATATTTTCAAATCCATCTTTCAAATATGGCGTTAAGTCCGTACCTGGTTTGATTGAAGAGTAAATGATTGTTTTAACAGTGTAACCTTTAAGTGCTTCTAAAGTAGCCTTATCAGTTATTTCAACATTAACTAATTGTCCTTTGCTCTTAGCAGTTGAGATTCCAAGTTCTGTCATCTCAGCTTCTGTGAGCTCACCTTGATTAATCAGTTTAGCTAACAAGTCAGCTTTTTCTGCTACTTCCTTAGCTTTTGCATCTGCTTTATCGAATGCCTCTTGTGCTTTATCAACAAGTTTTTGTTGATTGTCAAGTTCCACTTTAATTTCAGCAGGTGTTTTAGCTTCTGAAAGTACCTTTTGAGCTGCTGATAAATCAGTTTTAGCTGTTGCTAGTTGACCTTTAAGATCTGCAATAATTGCTTCTTGAGCAGTAATTGCAGCAGTATTATCAACCGAAGAATCCGGAGTTGTTCCATCTGTAGGAACAGGTTCTGTAGTTTTAAGTTCTGCTAACTTAGCTTCAGCCTCAGCTAATTTATCCTCAAGGTCTGTTACTTTTGCTTGTGCATCCTCAACAGATTTTTGAGTATCAGTGCTTGTTGCTGCTTTACTAATTTCGTCTAATTTGGCTTGTGCATCTTTAAGTTCTTGCGTAGCTTTTTCAAGATCTTCGTCAATATAGTTAAAGTTAGCTTCAGGAATAGTTGTCTTAGTAGTTGTGATTTCAACAGCAACTCGTGCAACCATTAAATTAGGATCAAGAGTATCACTCATGTTAAAGTGTGTCAAATCGATACGATTCTTCTCATCTTTATCAGTCGGTACAACAGCTTTAACATCGAAGCGGAATTTCTCATCTGCTAATTTCAACTTAAGTTCTTTACTTTGGTCTGTATCATCATGTCCAACAGATTTCACTGGTGTTTCCGGTGTTGGTTCTTCTGGAACTTCCGGTGTTTCTGGTGTTGGAGGTGTTACAGTAACTGGTTTAGTTTCTTTGCTTCCTTCTTTACCGTTACTATTGATGAAATCAACTGTTGCGATATTCGGGATTTTATTATCAGGATATGTAGCTTTATCCAATTCAATACCTTCTTTAATCATTGAAGGGATGTAAAGTTGAATTTGTTTATAGCCTGCTAATGCTGCAAAATCGTTAACAGTTACTGTTACATGATTACCATTTGGAACAACTTTAAATGTTGAATCGGCAAGTTTGTAACCATCAACGTGTACTTCTACTGGGCCACTGATTGTAAGAGCTGCATCTAATGTATCAGAAATAACGAATTGTTTGTATGTTGCAATATCGTTAGGAACACTTACATTGACATTATACATGTATGATTTACCACGATCAATATCTAAGTGTTTTTCTGTACGATTAATATACTTCTCAATAACAGGTTCTTCTGGTGTAGGCGGTGTTACAGTTACTGGATTTGAATCTTTAGTCATATCTGGGTTGTTGTTAATAATGTATTTTGCAGTATTTGGAACACTGATACCTTTTGTTGTAAGGTAAGGCGTTAAATCTGCACCATCTTTAACTTTAGCAATAAATTCAATATGTACTGCTTGTCCAGCATAAGATTTCAATTGTTCTTTTGTGAACTTAACTGTAAGAGTCTGACCATCTGTTACTATTTGTTCTGTTGGAACATTTTTACCATCAACAGTTGCTTTGATATCCCCATCAAATGAAAGAACATTTTCTAGAGTATCAGTAACTTCAAATGCAAAAGCATTCTTAGGTAAAGTAGTATCAATTGTAAAAGTAAATGATTCTTGACGGTTTGCTAGATCCGCATGCTCTAACTTATTAACTTTCTTAGTTAAATCAGGCGTATCAGGAGTTGGAGGAGTTACCGTAACTGGTGGTGTTTCGATTTCTGTGTCAGGTTGTCCATTTACATGTGATTTGTCTTGATAAACAATTTTAGCTGTATTTGGAATATTTTGACGTTCAACTTCTCCACGAATTTGTGATGTGATCACAAGCTCGATTTCTTTACCTGCTAAATCTTTAGCGTTAGCGAAGTCTTTCATTGTTGCAGTGACTTTTTGACCGTCTACTTTAACATCGAAGAACTTAGCCGCATCGCCAGTTACTACTGGTGTGCCTTGGATTGCTAAATCTTTAGCTAACTCATCAACGATGACGAATGATTTGTACTTAGTGATATCTACTGGAAGAGTTGACTTAATGTTATAAGTGTAGTCTTTTTCGTTATCTACATCTAAGTGGTCAAGGCCATCATTGATTGTTTTCGTAACATTTGGTGTTTCACCTGGAGGGGTTACTGTTACTGGTGGGGTTGATGGTGTTTCGGCTGGTGTTCCTGATACATTGGATTTATTTTCATAAGTCACTTTAGTTGTATTTGGAATTGCCTGACGAGTGACACCGGCACGAATTTGTGATGTGATCACAAGCTCGATTTCTTTACCTGCTAAATCTTTAGCGTTAGCGAAGTCTTTCATTGTTGCAGTGACTTTTTGACCGTCTACTTTAACATCGAAGAACTTAGCCGCATCGCCAGTTACTACTGGTGTGCCTTGGATTGCTAAATCTTTAGCTAGCTCATCAACGATGACGAATGATTTGTACTTAGTGATATCTACTGGAAGAGTTGACTTAATGTTATAAGTGTAGTCTTTTTCGTTATCTACATCTAAGTGGTCAAGGCCATCATTGATTGTTTTCGTAACATTTGGTGTTTCACCTGGAGGGCTTACTGTTACTGGTGGGGTTTCTATATCCTTATCTTCATTTACAGCATTTGTAAAATCAAGTTTTGCAATATTTTCAATTAATTGAGTTGTTACATCCTTGTTGATTTGAGCTGGGATTCTTAAATTAATTGTCTTACCAACTAGTGCTTCTTCAAAACGAGCTCTAAATTGTTCTGAATCCCCACCTGCTTCAGAATCAGCAGCTTCAGCAACTTTATAATCTTTAAGTGTAGCTGTTACAGTTTGACCGTCGACTGTTATGTCAAAGAATTCTGCAGCAGCACCAAGAATATATGGTTTAGTTGCATCGGTATTAATGACAGAAAGTTTTGAATCTAGAGTATCTGTGATAACAAATTTCTTATATTTCAAGATATCTGTAGGTAGCTTAGAAGAAATGTCATACTCATAAGGTACTAAGTTATCAACATCTAAATGTGTTACTTGCGTCTCTTTACCATCAAAAGCTTTAGAAACTATCTTCTTATCTAAAGTAGGATCATCCTGAGGAGGAGTTACTGTAACTGTAGGTGAAGTTAGAATGTGAATATCTCCATTATGTTTAACACCTGTCTTAACTGCTTTATTCGGAATCTTAACATCAGTTACTCCGACTTTAATATGAGCAGGAATTACTAACCTGATCTTATATGAACCAGGTATTTCTGTAATACTACCATCTTTTACTTTAACAACAACTTGCTTAGTAGCTTTACCATCAACAGTAGCTGTAATAGTAGATATTTCAAAGTGATTTGCTAAGAAATCGTTTTGTGATGGATCAACTGTTCCATCTTCAAGAATTGCTTGAATATAAGGTTTTTCAGTTGAAGAAAGTTCAAGTCTTGGATCCATAGTATCTTCTAGTTTCCATGATTGATACTCATAGATATTACTAGGCATTACTGTATCTAAGAAATAATTATAGTCTTTTCCATTTTCTACAGATAAATCATCTACCAAGTCCTTTGGATCATTTTTAGAGTAAGGATCTTCAATTTTCTTATCTAATTCTGAAGCTGTTGGTGGTGGTGGCGTTACCGTAACAACATTAGATTTATTTGTGATTTTATTATTTATTATATAAGAAGCGTCATTTGGTATCTCTGCATGCTCTGAATTATCTGCGTATTTTACAGAATGGTTATCTTTAACAAATCGATACTTAGAAAGATCGGAATCTTTTTTGATTCTAGATAAGAATTCAATTATTACAGGTTTTGCTTCATTACCTTGAATGTCCTTAGCTGAGAAACTAACAGTTCCCACATTTGTTGTAACCCCATTGACAACTTTTTCTTCAACTTTTAAGACTCGAGTTAATTCTTCACCTGTATAGCGTTTATCTCCTACTTGAACTAATACTTCTTCAAATAATGATTTAAAGTCAATAGCTGGCTCGAAAATATCTGTTATTTCGAAAGAATTGGCATTATAAGGCATCTCAGTCTTAATTGTGTAGCGGAAAATTTGACCTATACTATCCAAATCAAAATGTTCAGTATCATTAACTGTCTTTTTAATTTCCGGTTTATTAATTGGGGGAGTTACTGTTACAGTATTTGAGTCAATTTTTGGATTGTCATTAACGATTACACTTGCTTTATTAGGAGCTTTCGGAAGTCCATTGGTATCAGAAATGTATTTAGTTAAACTTGCATATTGTTTGAATTTAGCTGTGAAGCTTAAAGTAATAGGTTTATCAACATATTCTTTAATTTGTTCTTCTGTCAATGTTACTGAGATTGTCTGTTTATCTAAATCAGATTTATCAATAACAATTTGATTTGTAGGTATCTCTACCATAGTACCATTAACATTTACTTCCACCTTTCGCGGTGTTGACCCAGTAATATTGTCATACATTTCCATTTCAGGTATCAATGTATCTGTAATAGTAAATGTCTTAGCACCTGAAGGAACTACTGAAGATACTTTATAAAGATATGGATCATTCCAAACAGCTAGTTCAATATCTTCACCAGATTTGTTAATTTTTGCAGTATATGTTCCCTCTGGAACACCATCGGCAGCACCAGCTTGTCGTTCTGTTACTGTAGGTTCAACAGTTTTAGTGACTGGCGGTGGAGGAGTTACTGTTACTGGTGGAGTTGAAGTTGTTGGTTTGCCATTATAAGTAATATCTGCTACGTTGTTAATTGTTCCAGTTGAACTATCTTTAACTTTTGCACCAATCTTAATATGGACAACATCTCCTGAGTGTGCATGTGCAAAAGCACCAGATTTCATACGAACATAGATTACTTGCTTACCATTTTCAGTGACAATTTCCGTATCAAAAAGATCAGTTGTATGCTCATCCAGTTGAATTGGACTGTTTGTGCCAGAAATATTAACAAGCTCTATTCGGTTATCAATAACATCTTTAATGACATACTCATTTGCAGAATTAATATCTGAGGGGAGTGTTGCCATTACATCATAAGTAAATTCTTGACCCTTTGATGTATTTAGATGTTGCAACTCTTCATTAATTAATTTGATTGCTGTTGGAGTATTTGGAGTAACAGTTACTTCATTAGAAGTTAATTTCTTGCTATCTAATGTTACGTTAGCAGTATTTGGAACGAGTACTTTTCCTGTTTTCGTATTAAGATATTTGTCAAGTGAGGCATCATCACGAATTTTAGCTTTTACTGCTAAAGTTAACTTGGCAGGGCCATTATTCCCATCATTAGCTGCTGTTATCTCTTTATTAATTCGATACAAATCAAGTCTTGTCAATGAAGATTTTTGAAGATCTAAATAGACGCGATCTCTTTGTTGACCATTAAGTGAGACTTGTTCAACTTTAATAAATTTAGTCAATGATGGTATTTCAATACCATTAACGTAGACTTTATCTAGTCCTTCACTATTAAGTGATTCTAATTCTGGTACTAGAATATCTTCAACAGTATAAGAATCAAAAATACCAGGCCAAGTTGAATTAACTCTATAGTAATAGTCATCACTGCGAACAGGTAGTTCTAAGTGATTTGTTCCTACTTCATTAGAATTCTCACCTACTTCTTTTGTAACATCAGTAGATAATGGAGGTGCTACATAAACTGCATTAGAACGACGAATCCTTGCAGTTGAGTCTGAAATAGATGTTGTGTCCCCATTCCAAATAATAGCTGCTTGGTTCATAAAACCTAGGCCATTATTTTCTTGCATCATCTTATAGTATTCTGTCGCATTATTTTGTAGTGAATATTGGTCTTTAATTTTCGCATCAATAACAAGTTTATAGTTTTTGAATGCATGTCCGCCATATTCACCCTCTTTAACAGTATCATTATTTGTTCCAGGCAATTTCGGAACTGTAACTACTACTGTTGTAGTTGGGTTGCCTTTCAAGTCTTTTGTTGCTTGTGTTGAAGTAACAAAGTCTGTTAGCTTGTTACCTGCATCATCTGTTACATAAGCACCTAAGTAATCTAAGTGATAGTTCAATTGGTCAGTAAACATGACATTTTGTTTCATCTCTAATGGAACATTGTACATGTTATAGTTTACAGAATATGTGAATTTTTCACTCTGATCAGTCAAAGTTGCTGCGTAAGATGGACGAACAATTCCAGATGAAGCTAACAACGGATCTTGGGCAAGGTTACCTGATTTGCCATCATCTCCATGTTTATCATTTGTAATGTCTCGGTCTTTAACGTCCTTAGTTGCACGAGGGTAGCAATATTTCAAGTCAGTAACTTGCACTTTAGTTGGTGTGGTCGAACCAATTTGAGGACTAGTATAATCACCAACACTAAATTTACCAACTAATTGCCCAACTTCTCGTTCAACTGTTGCTGGTTTATAACCTTCTGACGGAGGTGTCTCATCTGCTTCCGACATGTTTGGAGACTCTTCGGTTCGTTTAAGTTTGTAGTCGAACGCATTGTCTCCAGGCTTAAAGACACTTTCCGGCACATAAATCGTAACTTTGTTTCCATCTTGGTTCACTGTACCATGGATTTGAGTAGTTGGATCTGTTACATTTGGAACAACAGTTTTACCATTAATTGTTATAGAATCAACACTATATCCATCTGTTATTGTGAAATCACCTTTTACATCTTCTTGTACCAAAGCAGAAGCTACTGCTTTTAGTATTTTTTCAGAAAATAAATTTATATCTGATTCATTAACATAGAAAGATGCAGTTTCTCCATTAGGCAAAACTTTATCTGGCGAGGCAACACTCTGTATTGATTCATGAAATACATCTTGTATTGAGCGCGGATCCCCTGTTTGCATTGTTGTTTCAGATTTTGGTGAATCCAACGGATTTAAGTAGGCTGGGCCATATTGACCTTTTCCTGTAAACGCTTTTGTGTCTTCCCAGAAACCGACAACTACGGTCGAATCTGGTCCAAGCGTTTGTTTCAATTGAGCACCTTTTGCTGATAGTTCGTTTGCTCTTGAAATATAGTCCTGAGCAGCCTCAGGCCATATAGAATATCCATTTGCATCTGTTGGACGCCATTCATCAAGAAGTAAATCATTCCGATCCATACTACGATCAAAATAAACCGTACTATCTCCTGTTTTACGATATCCATTAGCAACACCGTCAGTAACTAATAAAAATACAGTACGACGATTATTTGCCATCGTTCCTTTAATTTTATTATAGGCTGCAATGGTATCGTCAATTGCAGGTACTGTTGGAGTACCTCCACCAGTTACCATGCTATTGATTGAATCATTAATTTGTGCCGAACTAGTCATTAATGGACTAGAAGTGTAATGATAATCGTAAAATGTACCACTAGTCGACTCTACAGTAGTCTTATTAGAAAAATCATCTTTTGAAAGAATCCCTTTCGCATATGAGCCTTCTAAGTCTTTCTCACTATAATTATAATAATAATATCCATTACTATAATATGTTGACTCATCTTTTACAAAGATTTTCCGATTAGATGCATCATATGTGAAATAACCATGTACTCTCATCGGAAAGTCAATGTATTTTAGAGTTGCATTTGAATCAAATTTAAATCTACGATACTGTATTTCTGCATCAATACCTCTGAAGGTGTTAACCATAACACGGTCAGTAGTTGTAGGATCACCAGTGAAAACGAGTTTTGGGTTATTTACATCATAAACTTCACCTTTTCCGAGCGGTGTTGTTAATGATTTCAATGCATTTTGTACATTCCCAATAGTATTTTCAAAAGAGCCACTATTATCTTGTAAAATAACCAAGTCAATTGGCTGACGTGGCATTTTCCAATCAACTTTTTCAGTTGTTTCAATTTTAATTGAACAACCTTCTTGAGTTGCTTTGGTTACTGTATTAGTCCCAGTAATTATCGTTCCTAGCTCTTGCGCTTTTATAAACAGTCCACTAGCGAGACCCAAATAGGCAACTCCCGAGACCGCTACTGAAGCAACAAGTAAACGGACAAACCAAGTTTTGAGTGTTTGCTTATCTAATTGTTTCATTTCTCTCCCCACTGAAAGGTGATTTATATCACCCTCCATCTCTTATTACTCTCCATTTAAAACTAATTCATTCTTTTCTTCTACTCATTTTTAACATCAATGTTGAAACTATTGTGATAAGCATTCCACTTATTAATGCTA
Organism: Streptococcus parauberis NCFD 2020; assembly: GCF_000187935.1. Classification (NCBI taxonomy): domain Bacteria; kingdom Bacillati; phylum Bacillota; class Bacilli; order Lactobacillales; family Streptococcaceae; genus Streptococcus; species Streptococcus parauberis. Next base: position 2,126,264 of record NZ_AEUT02000001.1, on the reverse strand, counting down.
CTACTGATTTACTATCACCTGATTCAGGTAATTGTCTCTCTTTTTGTTTCGTCACTACAAACTCACTATTTGATAAAACAGTTTTTTTATTTTCTTTATTATCATTTAATTTGTTTGTATTTGATGGTGGAATAGTTGCTGTTTTTGTTCCTATTTCAATTAACTGATCTTTTGGAACTTGGAGCAATTCTTCAGAAATAACTTCCCTAGAAATTTCAACACCATTAACTTTGACGATACGATATGTAATTTTTCCAAGACCATTTAAGCCTTGTTTAAGAATTTTTGTTTTACCTTTTTCTAAGTTGGAGCTATTTATTTCAATAGTCTTAAAAGGTATTGTTTTTGTAACTACTTCTGTGAATACCTCTGATACTGCTTTAGTTCCTACTCGGTAGACAGCTGCTTGTCCCGCTACCGTCGTAACGGTTGGCGTATTAGCTGTGACTTTACCTGTACTTGTATCTAAACTATATGTCGTTGTGCTTGTTTTGCTGCCATCTTTTGCTGGACTAACCAGAACACGTTGCCCTTTTTCCAAGGTTGCATCTGCTTGTTCAATGTCAGCTGGGGCTACAACTGCCTCTGTGACGACTAATGGTTTAGTTCCGACGCTGATCACTTGGGCAACCATGACCTTAGTGACAACTCCAGCATCTTCAACACCGTTTGTTGTTGTATAGAGTTTTTCACCATCACTCCCAGCTGTTGTTACTGTTTGTACACCTGCTGTGGCATTAGGATCCGCAACATAAGTTATTGTCATTGGAATAACTTCAGTTCTTGTAGTAACAACTGGTGTAACAACTAGATCTTTAGTTCCTACTCGGTAGACAGCTGCTTGTCCCGCTACCGTCGTAACGGTTGGCGTATTGGCTGTGACTTTACCTGTACTTGTATCTAAACTATATGTCGTTGTGCTTGTTTTGCTGCCATCTTTTGCTGGACTAACCAGAACACGTTGCCCTTTTTCCAAGGTCGCATCTGCTTGTTCAATGTCAGCTGGGGCTACAACTGCCTCTGTGACGACTAATGATTTAGTTCCGACGCTCACAACTTTTGGAGTCATTGGGGTCGTGATAACACCCTTATCTTCAACTCCATTTGTCGTTGTATAAGTCTTAACACCATCTTTTCCAGCTGTTGTCACTGTTTGTACACCTGCTGTGGCATTAGGATCCGCAACATAAGTTGTTGTCATTGGAATAGCTTCAACTCTTGTAGTAACAACTGGTGTTGGCGTTGTTCCATAAATTAGCGCTCTAACATCTTCAATTCGTTGTAATAATGCTTTTTTTGATGCAACCATATCAACAATGTTATTGATTGCAGCAAAATCGGAAGCAGAATCTTCAAATACAGCTTGAGCATCTACCACACCACCTGAATTATAAAATTCTACGATCATGTCTAAAGTATCGTTCACATTCTTAATTTGCTGTTCCTCTTCCAAATTAGGAATGTCTTCATCCACTGGTGGATCTGTTTCTGCGGCCAATACAACCGGCGCGGACATAGCTGGTGTTTCCTCAGGCACTAATGTATATGTTGTTGCTGGTGCATCGACCGCTGTTGTTACCACAGAGTCAGTAGTCATTTCTGCCGGTGTATTATTTTCAGATACTACTGGATCCGACGAACTCGGAACTACTACTGCTGACTCTTGAGGAGCTGATGCTGCATCAGTAGTTGATGTAGTATCAGCGTGAACAACGACAAATTGACTCAATGCTGTCACTGATAGTAACGATACTACTGAAGTCTTCGTTACACGAATTAATTTTCTCTCCATAAAACTTTCCCCATTTATATCTCTAAATTTTAAGACATTATTTTAGCCAAAAGCTTCTCAACATCATCAGATGTTAAATCAGCTGTTGTAACATTTTGTACTTTCCCAGATTTGTCAACAAAAAAATAAGTAGGTACTGAGTCAACTTTTAACAAATCAGATGACTCCATATTCATATCATAAACAAAAGGTATTTGATAATTTTTATCTTTGATATATTTAGCTGCTTTTTCTTTTGTTTCTACACCGTTAGATGAACCATTCGCGTTTAGGAATACGAAGTTAACTTTATCTTTATATTTCAAATACTTTTTATTCATAATGGGCATAGCATCTTGACAATGAGGACACCAACTTGCCCACTCCATAATCACTGTCGGCTTACCTTCTAAACCTTGTGAATCAATGATTTTCCCATCAGTAGTAGTCATTTTAAATATTGGTAGCTCTTTACCTTCAAAATATTTTGCGGTTACCGTTTTGTCCTCAGCTTTTTTCTCATTTCGAGATGTTAAAACAGTAATAGATAAGCCCGCAGTTAAAGCTATCAATAATACTGATAGCATAATAAAACCAGTATATTTCTTCAAATGTACACTCTCCCCCATTTAAATCTAGTTTACTCATTTTAATTATATCACAATTTTTAATAATCAGCTCTAAATTTTAAATTTTTAATATAATATTATTTTCTTATTTGAGAACAAAATTTTCACAAAGAATATCTACTATTAATATAGTAGAAAACTCAAAAAAGTTAGATTCTTTGTCTAATTTTTGCGGCTTATTTATTCAAACAAAAAACTCTAAGCAGGTTCCACCTGCTAACTTATGACAGAAAAAACCGTTTAGCTTATAATTAAGGTGAACAGTACAAATCCGAGGTCTTTAATGGAGATTTGCCTAGCTCGTACAAAAAACTGGATGAACAAGATCCCTGAGACAACTCGACTACGCCTTGAGCGTGAAAATAAAATCACTAGAATCCTCTTGTTCCTATTGTTCAATAGATAACAGGAGGTTTTTACTATGGAAGTCATGATTGAAACCTGTTGTGGCATTGTTGTCCATCAGAAATCAATTGTTTGTTGTATCCTTGATGGTCCACTAGATACTAACAAACCTAAGAAAGTCCAAAAGAAGTTTGGTACAACGACCCTTTCTCTTCGGAAAGCTATGGCTTGGCTGGAAGAAAACCATGTGTCGCACGTATTCTTTGAGAGCACCGGTCAATACTGGCTACCACTTTTCAATATCTTTTCGGATTCTAATATGCTAACTCTTGTACTTGCCAATCCTCAACATATCAAGAATGTGCCTGGTCGTAAGACCGACATGAAAGATGCTGAGTGGATTGCTCAACTAGGCAGATGTGGTCTGATTGCCCCCTCATACATTCCAAGTCTATCCATAATAACTTTTTCGGGCTTACCTGATTTCTTCATTTCAATACAGGCTAATTTGGTTTCTAACGAGTAAGCTTTTTTGACCATAATAAAACACTCCTGATTCTATTTTACTAGAATTCTACAGGAGTGTTTTTCTTGTGTCTCATTTATTGGATGCAGTGCCATATATTACTCTACATTTTCAAACAGAATATGAACTTTTAGTAACAATTCCAGGTGTTAGTGAACACTGTGCTGCCACTGTTTTAGCTGAAATCGGTCCAAATGTAGAGGCTTTTCAAACAGATGGACATTTAACTTCTTGGGCTGGGCTTTGTCCTGGTTCTTATGTAAGCGCAGGAATTAAGAAATCATCACATATCACACAAGAAAACCCGTATATTAAGCAGGCTTTAACCATGTCAGGAATGATTGCTGCACACTCTAAAGACAAGGCTTTTTCTTCACTATATAGTAGAATTTCCCAACGAGGAAGTAAGATGAAAGCAGTCATTGCATGTGCACAAAAATTACTTCGCATTATTTACAGTGTTTTATCCACCCATCAAACTTACAACAAAACAAAAGCGCTAGGACTGAGGCAACAGTTCTAACGCAAACTAAAATATTAAAAATTTCAATTAAAGTATAACATAGGTAGTGAATTTTTTGTGCTTTTTACCTTATTTTTTTCAAAAAAAGAGCACACACCTGAAATCGCTTAGGGCTGCTGGATTCCTCCCCTGACCCACTTCACGCACAAGTGTTGCTCCGAATTATATTGTAACATAAATTGGTATTATTGCAAGTTAGGACTTTTCAGCCTCTTGGGCTAGTCGTTTAGCTTCCTTTTTGCGCAAGCGATTTTGCCGAAAGAAAGATTGCATAATGGCTGCACAGTCAGCTTCTAAGACACCTGTTTCAAGTTCGACACGATGATTAAGACGCTCATCGGTCAAAATTTGATAGAGACTTTGCGCACCCCCGAATTTTTGATTTGCAGCACCATAGATGACCTTAGGAATTCGCGCCAGACCAATAGCACCACTACACATGACACAGGGTTCAATGGTCACAAACATGGTCGTCTCAAGCAGGCGCCAATTACCTTCGTGAGCATTTGCTTGACTAATGGCCATCATTTCGGCATGCATAATGGCTTGATTTAACTCCTCACGCGCATTATGCCCCCGGCCAATGATTTGCCCATCCTTCACAATCACACAGCCAATTGGAATTTCCTCCTTAGCTAATGACTTCTCAGCCTCACGAAGAGCCTCACGCATAAAATTTTCTTTTTCTTCTAGACTGTACTCCATTACTTTAACGACCCCAAATCCCATGACAGATGTGGCATGGCCAAGTCAACAGGAATAGCCCCAGCATATTTCACTGTTTCAGCCTTTAAAAGGGCCAAATGGTTTTCGGAGTCAATCCCTTGCGGTGCCACAGGGGGCATATGGGTTAAAACAAGTTTCTTAACCCTAGCTTGCTGAGCAATTTGCCCTGCTTCTTTACTCGTTAGGTGAGCGAAATGATTCTCATTTCCTTCATATAGATAAACATCTGCCAGAAATAGATCCGCACCTTGAGCAAAGTCAGCTAATTCATCAAAGTAACCTGTATCACCCGTGAAAACAAAAACTTGGCCAGTTTTACGCTCAACAATCCGGAAAGCATAACAAACAACTGGATGAACCGTTTTGATAAAAGCAATATCAAAAGGACCAATTGATTGTGTCCCTGTAACATCATAGGCAATCCCAACAGATACCTCTGGCAACGTTAATTTCGCAAACTCAAATTGATCTTCATTATGACCATAAATGGGTAAGGCTTTGGGTTCCCACAAATGCTTTGGATACAATTGACGGTAGTGTCTGAGCACCCCTAAATCAGCAACATGATCCGGATGATAGTGGCTGATGATGACCGCATCTAAGTCCAATGGACTAATTTCTTTTTCTAATTCATTTAAAGCTCGGCTCCCAGCATCCATCAGCAGTTGAAAACCATTGTCACCAGTAATTAAATAAGAGGTTGTCCCACCATCTTGATAGGGATAGCCTCCCCAAGACCCTAAAGTTGTCACTTTCATCTGTCTACCTGCCTTCTTCTTTTCCTCATATTATACCAAAATCTGATAAATTTTGGTTTTGAGGAGACAACTAGGCTAAGCTTTTTTTAGGACTTGTTGATTCTACCTTGACGCGACTGGCTACTAAACAGGCCAAAATAGCTTTAATGGTGTCCCCAGGTACAAAAGCTAAGTTAGATAATAAGGCTGTTTTCAGTGGCATGCCCAGTTTGAAGGCTAGGCCAATTGACCCCAAAACGTCAACCCAAAGAACGCCGGCAAGAAAAATAGCTAAGAAAATCCAAACTGGTTTTTTTGTTGGTTGATTTGCTGTAAAGAGGCTATATAGGATTGGCACAAAGAGCCAAGAAAGGACATAGCCGACAGTTGGTCCAGCAAGTACTGGCAGCAAGGTGTTCCCTCCTGTAAAAGCTGGAAGGAAAACACTAATGATTAAGAAAAGGAATATTGAGATACTTCCTTTTTTCCATCCTAATAGCAGGGCTGCCATCATAATCCCTAAGTTTTGAAGAACAATTGGGACAGGGATAAAGCCAAGTGGGATAGGCGGGATAAAGCCCAAGACAATAATCAGGGTTGTCATCAAGGCAATTTGAGTCAGTGTGCGTGTATCTTTCATGAAGTCTCCTTTTGAAAATAGATCGATTTGTGAAGTTGACATTTGGGATTGAATTGACTAAGGCAAGAAGGGCAGTACCCCTTAGCATAACTTTCTTGAGACAAAGGTGTTTGACAGATGCCACAAAAAACTGGGAACCATTCCGAACTTGGATTAGCTTGGAAAAGATGGTCCTCTAAGCTATCATGACATTTGTAGCATGCATAATACTTCTGACAGCCGTGACATTTTAGTGCCACAATATCTTGCTCGGTGTGATAATGCTGGCATCGTCCTGCAGCATCTAATTGCAATCCATAAATAATCATCACTTCTCCTTACTTTGTCAGTTTAAAAAATTTTAGGTATTCTGTCAACCCAATTTTTCAAACAGGTTAACAAAAAGACACTAAAAAAACAGAGACTAGCTCTGTTTAAAAATTACGACTTGATTTATTATAACCATAACGTTCCAAGAAATCTTCACGGAATTCTAGTAAGTTATCATCCATGATAGCTTGACGAACTTTTTTCATCAAGTTAACTAGGAAGTAAAGATTATGATAACTTGTTAAACGGATGCCAAAGGTTTCATCTGCTTTTAGCAAATGACGAATGTAAGCACGTGTATAATTTTGACAAGTGTAACAGTCACAATCATGGTCAAGTGGGGTAAAGTCTTCTGCAAACTTAGCATTCTTAACCACTAGTCGACCCTCACTCGTCATACAAGTTCCATTTCTGGCAATCCTTGTTGGTAAGACACAGTCAAACATATCAACACCACGAATAACGCCATCAATCAGGCTATCCGGTGCACCAACACCCATTAAATAGCGTGGTTTATTTTCTGGTAAAAGCTGTGTTGTGAAGTCCAGTACAGCATTCATTTCATCATGGGTTTCACCGACAGCAAGTCCACCAATTGAATAGCCAGGGAAATCCATTGACACTAAATCAGCTGCTGACTGACGACGCAAGTCTTCAAAACCAGCTCCCTGAACAATCCCAAATAAACCTTGGTCATGTGGGCGACGGTGAGCATTTAAGCCACGTTCTGCCCAACGACTAGTACGCTCAATTGATTTCTTAACATAATCATATGGTTGGTAGAACTGAGGGCACTCATCAAAACTCATCATAATATCTGAACCCAAATTATTCTGGATAGAGATGGCTTTTTCTGGAGAAAGAAACATTTTTGAGCCATTCAAATGGTTTTTAAAGGTTACACCCTCTTCAGTAATATTTCGTGAATCTGCTAATGAATAAACCTGAAAACCACCTGAATCGGTTAAAATTGGTTGATCCCAGTTCATAAATTTATGGAGTCCACCAGCTCTAGCAATTAACTCATCACCAGGGCGGAGCCATAAATGATAGGTATTAGATAGGATAATTCCTGAACCCATTTGCTTCAATTCTTCAGGAGATTGTGTTTTAACCGTGGCTTGTGTACCAACTGGCATAAACATCGGTGTTGGGAAAGTTCCGTGTGGTGTGATGATCTCACCCAGACGAGCACCAGTTCGTTTGTCTTTTTTGATTAATCTGTATTTAATTGGATAATCTGTCATTGTTTCCTCGCTTTCAAGATAAACAGTCTTGAGCATTTATTAATTAATTGGCAAAGGCCAAATATCTGTATCGTATAGCCTTATTATTCTACCAAATTTACATCAGCTTGTCATACGTTCTGACAAAATTTTTACAAGTCAGAGTCTATTTCTAATCTGATTAGACTGTGTTATAATGATTTAAAGGAGAAACTATGTCAATTTCACAAATAAAAAAAGAAGCAAAACAAGCTTTGAAAGGACTTCCTGGGAAAACAGCCTTGTTCCTTGTTCCAATATTAATCCAATTTGCCTTAATTTTCATTCAAGTCCGTGAAGGGATACTTCAAAGACAAGGGGTTGAACCAACTTTTGCAGCCTCCCTCTTTCCATTGATTCTCAATATTATTTCGGCATTCTTCATTACTTCTGCAGCATTTACCATGCTACAAGTTCTCAGAGGCCGTCGCACTGAAGTTTCCTTTCAAGATGCTAGTATTACACTTTCTAGTCAACTTGTCTGGAAATTGATTGGCTTGTTCCTTTTGCGCTTCTTACTCTTATTACTCTGGATCATTATTTTCATCGTTGGGTTAAGCATGTCAATCATCGGATACACTATCTTAACAACTGAGGGAGCTTCTGCTATGGCAATTGCCTTGCTCTTTATTGGGGTACCAATTGCGCTTGGAGGCCTATATCTTTCTATCAATCGCCAGCTGGCTTACGCTATGGCAGAATACGTTTTATACGACCAAACAGTCACAGAAAGTTACCAAGGTGCAGTATCTGCTATAGATAAAAGTAAAGAACTAATGAAAGGTTACAAATGGAAATTCTTCCTCTTACAATTAAGTTTCATCGGTTGGTATATCCTAGTTTTCTGTAGTTTGGGTCTTCTATACTTCTACGTTACACCATATTTCACAACTGCATGCGCTAATTTCTACCGTCATCTAGATGATAAACTAGTAGCCGTCCCAGTTGAAGAAATAACTGACAAGGAAGAGAAATCTGACCCTATATATAAAGAGCCAAAGGTCGATGTCTTACCACCAATCGAACCTAAAGCTGACTCAGCAAATGCTCAAGAAGAAAATTAGGTTCAACATAAATCAAAAACACTAGATAAAACTGAACAAGAATATAAAGAGTCATCTAAAAAAGAGCCTATCATTTTGTTAGGCTCTTTTAAAATAGTCTTTTTTTAGATTTTTGACAATCTGGACAAATTCCATAGGCAATGATTGGAATACGTGTTATTTGGTAACCAGTTTGCTCATGGGCCTCTTTAGAGACATCCATTACATCCACATCCATAAAGTCAGCAATTTTACCACAGACCTCACAAACGACATTTACGTGTTGGTGCCCCATAAAGTCATAATAAGTTGTTAAATCATTTGAAATTTTAATTTCAGACACAAATCCTTCATCAACTAAAACTTTCAAATTATTATAAACAGTTGCTAAACTCATATTAGGATAGTCATCTTTTAGATCACGATAGATTCTATCTGCACTGGGATGTTCAGTAGACACAATCATATAGGAAATAATAGCCTTACGAGTTTCCGTAATTCTGATGTGTTTTTCGCGCAAATGCTCTAAGACATTTTCGAACATGTCCAAAGCTTGTTGATTATGTGAGTGAACGTCCAATGGCATCTCCATTTCTATCGATTATTTTCGATTAAAAGAATTAATCTAATTGGTGCATTAGTGAGCGGTATTCAATTTTAAGGCATTTATTCATGACAACATTATGACGATTTGCACCACGAAGAATAGCTTCAGCATCTTTATTTTCTAAGCCTAACTGTGCCCAAAAAATCTTAGCATCAGTATGAATAAATTCTTTGGCCACTTGTGGAAGAGCTTCACTTGGACGGAAAACATCAACCATATCAACTGGGAAAGGAATATCAGCTAAAGTCGCGTAAACTTTTTCACCAAGAATTTCTTGGCCAACCATCCCTGGATTAACAGGAACGATTTCATAGCCCATAGCTTGCATGAATTTTGCCACACTGTAAGAAGCCGCTTCCGGTTTACTAGATAAACCAACCACAGCAATCTTATGTGTTTTTCTTAAATAATCAGCGATGACATCATCACTTGGGTTCTTAAATTGATAAGTCATTGAAATCTCCATTGTCTTGCCTTTTCGATCTCATTTGTTTCTTATTATAACACAAAAACATTAAATCAAAAAGATTTCCTTAATCTACTTAGCTTCATACCAAGTTTTACCAGTATTTTCATCAGCCAATAATGGAACAGCTAAATCAACAGCACCTTCCATCGTTTTCTTCACTAAAGCCTTAATAGCCTCTAATTCGTCATTTGGAACTTCCAACACGATTTCATCATGAACCTGAAGTAACATCTTAGCTTTAAATTGACCTTCACTAAGCGCTTTGTCCAAATTAATCATTGCGATTTTTAGGATATCAGCTGCGCTACCTTGAATTGGCGAGTTAATAGCTGTCCGCTCCGCAAAAGAACGAATGTTGAAATTACGGGAATTGATATCCGGTAATTCACGACGGCGATTAAAGAGCGTCTCAACATAGCCAGTGTCTCTGGCATCACGCACAACAGTTTCCATATATTCTTTAATGCCTGGATAACGTTCAAAGTAAGTTTCAATGTAGTCTTTTGCTTTTTTACGTGTAATCCCTAAATTATTTGACAAGCCAAAATCAGAGATGCCATAGACAATTCCAAAGTTAACTGCTTTGGCATTACGACGATCATTTGGCGTAACATCTTCTTCTTTTTCAATACCAAAAACACGCATAGCAGTTGAGGTATGAATATCAGCATTTTCTTTAAAAGCAGCAATCAAGTGTTCATCCCCAGAAATATGGGCAAGCACACGTAATTCAATTTGTGAATAGTCTGAACTTAACAAGACCGCATCTTCCGAGGATGGCAAGAATGCTTTTCTAATTAAACGGCCTTGTTCTAAACGAACTGGAATATTTTGCAAGTTAGGGTCTGAACTAGACAGACGACCTGTCTGGGTCAAATCTTGAATGTAACGGGTATGAATTTTCCCGTCAGACATGATGTAGTCTTGCAAACCAATGACATAAGTCGATTGTAATTTACTGATTTGACGGTAGTCTAAAATTTTTGCAACAATTGGTGCAATTGGAGCTAGTCGTTCCAAAACATCAACAGCTGTCGAATAACCAGTCTTTGTTTTCTTAGTCATCTCTAGTGGCAATTGCATTTTTTCAAATAAAATTGAACCTAATTGTTTTGGTGAGTTTATGTTAAACTCTTCGCCAGCCATCTCGTAAATTTCTTCTGTTAGGCTTTCAATGACCGCTTTATTTTGCTCAGCCATTTCTTGCAGGGCTGTTTTATTAACCGTGATCCCTGCAATTTCCATCTTGGCTAATACGTTGGCCAGTGGCAACTCAATATCAAAATAAAGGTCTTCTTCTTTATTAACTGCCAACTTATCTAAGATGACCGCTTTGCTATCAACCAAAACCTGAATCTTCCGAGCTAAATGGTCAAACAAAGCCTCATCTTCAGGGAAGGCCCGTTTAACACCTTTTCCGTAAACCACTTCATCGGCTTCCATATTTAGATTGGTGTGTAGGCGCGCAATAGTCGCTAGCTCATTGTCTTCAATGTTTGATAAGAGGTAATTGGCTAAGCGAGCATCATAATTAGCTTGAGGCAAATCAATTCCTAGGTGACTAAGGAGCACTTTACTACGCTTAAAATCATAGGTTGCAATAGGTTCTGCCAGGCGTTTTGTGAAACTTGGACCAGTCAATAATGCAGAATCTTTGGAGACGTAGATATAGTCACTATTGCCCCATGCAAAAGCATGGATATCTTCTCTGTGATAATTATCTTTGAGAATTTCAAAGTAAAAGAGGTCTTGGTCAGTAAAGACAATTTGGTCTTCACTAGTGACAACTTCAAAAGAAATTTCAGCCTTTTCTTGTGGCACTTCTGTTTCAAGTCCAGCTTTAAGTTGTTTAAAGTCCATTTCATCATAGAATTCCATTAAAACTTGAACATTGGGTCCATGATAAACTAAATCTTCTAACCCTATCGTGATAGGAGATTCCGTATTGATTGTTGCTAGAGTTTTAGAAAGGAAGGCTTGTTCTTTATCGTTAATCAAGTTTTCTTTCATTTTAGAAGCTTTGAAGCTATCGATGTTTTCATAGATACCTTCTAGACTGCCAAACTCATGAAGTAGTTTCAGTCCTGTTTTTTCACCAATTTTGGTTACACCTGGTATATTATCTGATTTATCACCCATCAAGGCTTTCAGGTCAATGAATTGCTCCGGTGTTAAACCCATTTTCTCCATCAGATAAGCTGGCGTAAATTCTTCAAAGTCAGTTACACCCTTACGAGAAATTTCAACAACTGTGTTAGCATCGGTCAGTTGGATTAAGTCTTTGTCTCCACTAACTATGGTAACATCAAAGGGAACCTCTGTTTTCTCAGCCATTTTATCCAAGGTTCCAATTATATCATCAGCCTCATAGTTTGCTAAATCATAAAAAGGAACACCAAGTGCTGTTAACATTTCTCGGATATAAGGGAATTGTTCTCTGAATTCATCTGGAGTCTTTGCACGCCCAGCTTTGTAATCAGCAAACATTTCTGTTCTGAATGTTGTTTTGCCCGCATCAAAAGCCACTAAAATATGAGTTGGCTGTATGCGTTTCATCATATGATCCAGCATTAAGTGGAAACCATAAATAGCATTAGTATGGAGGCCACTTTGATTTTTAAATCGATCAATTTGACTATATAAAGCAAAAAAGGCACGAAAGGCTACTGAAGAGCCATCAATTAATAATAATTTATTCTTCTTTTCCATAGTCCCATTATAACACAGTTGTCGTTTATTGCTTCAAAGAAGGCGCTCCATGATACAATAAAAACCCTCGTCTTGAGACGAGGGTTTTAGGAGGTCAATTCATTATTTATTTTGTCCACTCAGCAACTTTTTCTGGATTTGCTTTAATCCATTTTTTAGCAGCGTCTGCAGGATCCATGCCTTCGTTCATATCAAGCATGACAGACTCCATATCTTGAGTTGTCCAATTAAACTTATCAACAATTTTGTAGAGTTTTGGTTTGTCTTTTTTCAAACCAAGACGAGCAATTGTGTTAATATTTTCTGAACCACCTAAGGTTTTCTTAGGATCCTTCAAATACTTCAATTTATATTTTGAGAACATCCAGTGTGGTGACCACCCAGTAACAACAATTTCTTTTTTATTTTTGTAAGCTTGATCAAGAGATGTTGTCATTGCTCCTGTTGACGAAAGGATAAGTTCCCAATCTGACAAGTTACTATAAGACTTCATTGTTTTTTTAGTGGCTGATGTAATACCAGCACCTGGTTCAATACCAGTAATTTTTTTCTTCGCTTGATCAGATAGATCTTCAATGCTGTTCACATCTTTCATATAGGTTGGAACGACTAATCCTAATTTAGTACCTTTTAAGTTAGGTCCTAAATCTTCTAGTTGATCTTTATATTTCTTCATATGTTCAGCTTGTGTAACTGGTAACCAAGGACTAACTGAAAAGTCAGCATCGCCATTAGCGACGGTTTGCCACATAACGGCATTATCTAATGGTGTTATTTCAACTTGGTAACCTTTTTGTTTTAAAAGTTCAGCAATAACATTTGTTGAGGCAATTTCAGAGTCCCATTGCATGTATGAAATTTTAACCTTTTCACCTGTTTCAGTCGAACCTGATGCCATATTAACAAAAGTGTGACCTAAAGCCGCAATGACAAATACAGCAATTGCAGCAAGACCAACAAGTTTGTTCGTTTTACCTGACTTAGCTTTGTCCTCTTGATTAGTATTAAAACTTTGTGTCGTACGGTCTAATATAATTGCTAAGATAACTAAGGCTAAACCTGAAACAAATCCTGTACCAATATCAGCATGTTGAAGGGCAGATAGTACTTTACGTCCTAAACCTGGAGCTCCAATCATAGACCCTGTTACAACCATTGAGAGGGCAAGCATCATGGTTTGGTTAATACCTGCCATGATTGTATTTTTAGCAAGTGGTAATTCTACTTTAAATAGCTTTTGTTTACTTGTTGAACCAAAACTATCTGCTGCTTCTACCAATTCAGTCGAAATTTCACGAATACCTAAATTTGTGAAACGAACAGTTGGTGGTAGGGCGAAAATAACTGAGGCAAAGACCCCAGGTACCATCCCAATACCAAAGAAGGCTACGGCTGGAATCAAATAAACAAAGGCTGGCATGGTTTGCATAAAGTCCAATATGGGATTGACAATATTTCTCACAGTGGAATTCTTAGCCATCCAAATGCCTAAAGGAACACCAATCACAATTGAAATTAAACTAGCAACAACAACTAAGGTGAAGGTGTTAATCAATTCTTCCCATAAGCCTTGATTATAAATAAACAATAAACCAAGGAAAGTAAAGGCTGGCAGTGGCCATTTTTTCTTTGATAAAAAAAATACTGCAATAGTAACCAATAAAATGAATAATAAGGCCGGTATGAATAACATGGTATTAGTCATCCAATCCATTAGATAACTACCCACTTTTTGCATCAAATCAAACAGACCAGAGAATGTGTTAGTTAACCATTCTGTTAATTTTTCAACCAGCTGTGCAACTGGTAATTTTGTTTGTAATAAATTCTCCAAAATATCTTCTCCTTCTGATTAATTTTGTGCTTGTAGTGCTTGTAATTCTTGTTGCTCTTGTTCAAGCTCTTTAGTAACCCCTGAATGTTCACTTACTGGATCATTGTCATCTTCATCAGAAATATTTGCTAGAGCTTCAATCACACGACCACGGATAATAACACCTAATAATCGATTATTCTCGTCAGTAACAGCAATTGGTGCTGATGAGTCATAAATTAATGGCATAATATCTGTAATGACCGTATCTTTGCTGACTGTGCGAACGTCACGATCAATAACTTCTGACAGTGGCAATGCTTTTTTACGAGCTTCTAGTGCTGCATCGGCAGTTACGGTACCAACTAGTTGGCGACGACGGTTTGTTGCCATCAACATTGAAACTTCTTCGGTGTGCATACGATTAAGAGCCACTTGTGGTCCGTCAATTTCAACATTAGCCGTAAATGGCTTGATCATAATGTTTTGTGCGGTTAAAACTTTCGATCTGTCGACGTCTTCAACGAACTCACGAACAAAGTCATTAGCTGGATTAGTCAGAATTTCTTCACCTGTGCCAATCTGCATAATTTCGCCATCTTTCATAAGAGCAATGCGGTCACCAATGCGAAGAGCTTCGTTCAAATCATGACTGATGAAAATGATTGTTTGTTCAGTTGATGCTTGTAGTTCAACCAGCTCATCTTGCATATCACGACGAATTAATGGGTCAAGTGCTGAGAAGGCCTCATCCATTAAAAGGATTTTAGGTCCGTTAGCCAATGCACGAGCTAAACCAACACGCTGTTGCATCCCACCTGACAATTGATTTGGATATTGGTCTTTAAAATTAAGTAGACCTGCATTGTCCAAGGCTTTTTCTGCTCTTTCTTGACGTTCTTCTTTTGGAACACCTCTTAATTCAAGACCAAACTCGGTGTTTTCGAGAATGGTTCTATGTGGAAAAAGGGCAAAGCTTTGAAAGACCATGTTAATATCATGGCGTCGCACTTCTCTTAAACTTTCTGGATTCATTTTTGAAATGTCTTTCCCAGATAATTGAATTGAACCAGCTGATGGCTCGATTAACCGGTTAATCATTCGAACCAAAGTAGACTTACCTGAACCAGACAAGCCCATAATAACGAAGATTTCACCTTCTTTAACATCAAAACTTGCATCATAGACACCAACCGTGGCACCTGTTTGTTTTAAAATTTCTGTCTTACTTTTTCCAGCTTTAACAAGTTCTAAAGCTGCTTTTTGTCTTTTACCAAAAATCTTTGTTAAATTTTTGACTTCTAAGATATTTGCCATCTGTATTTTTCTCCCAATCTGTGTATTTCCTACTAAAAAAACAAGGTATTTTCACTTGTTTAGGAATCATTTTTTATTATGTAAAATAATTTTTCTAACAGAACATCTCTATGATATCACGTGTGGTCACTTTTTGTCAAGGATTTTGCAGTGGCAAAACCCATTTGAATCAAGGAAAACGATATCATTGTTATCTATTTAGTGGAAATTTTAGAAATATACTACGCTATTTTTCTACAAAATAGAAAAAAGAACAGCTCTAAAAACTGCTCTTATTTTTTTAATCTTTTTTACAAGTATAAACTTTAATATGTCTTGGAAGAATGGCAATTGAGACAGGTAACATATCTCCTGGATCCCCATCTACATTTGTTTCTAAGTCAGCAAATTTTACAGAAATATTAACCTTTTTTGCACGTTTGTAAGATACTAAAGGTTCATCTGTCTGTTCTTTTTTCAATAAAGCAGGTAATGCTTCCAAAGTTTCCAGGAAGTTTTTATCCTTGGTTAAGATTAAATGTAAGTAACCATCATCTACCTTAGCGTCTGGAGTAAGATTATTGTAGCCACCGATTGAATTTGTTAGCGCCACTAATAAAAGTGAACCTTCTACTCTACTCCTCTTGCCATCATGAACAACTTGGAATTCATAGCTTTTGTTGGTTAGGGCATGTTTTAATCCTGAAATGAAATATGCCACTGGACCAAGCTTCGTTTTTAACTTATCATCCACATTATTGATGGACTGAGGAATATTACCTATAGCTACAACATTAGTAAAGTAAGATTGATTAACTTTACCAATATCTAAGTCTTGTGTATTATCAAGATTCATATTATCAATTGCTTCTTGGGGATCAACTGGAATACCTAGCGCTCTAGCTAAGTCATTGACTGTCCCTAATGGGAAAAAACCAAAGTTAGGTTTGTATCCCTGCTCTGCAATTCCACTAATTCCCTCATTGACAGTGCCATCTCCACCCATTACAAAAATACTGTGGTAACCTTCTTCAGCTGCTTGGCGAGCAAATGCTTGACCATCACCAACTTTCTCAGTCAACTTAACATCAACTTGATCAAAGTGACTATCTAATTTCTTTTTAGCTGCTTCTTGATAAGACTTTGCCTCTTCTCCACCTGAAGCAGGATTAACAATCAAAAGTGCATTTTTCATAAAATATTTCCTTTCTCTTATTCTATTATTGTTTTAATTTTAGCACAATCATTCCTATTTTCAGAAAACAAACCTCAAAAACTAAAAAATACCAAGTAAACTTGGTATTTTAGCTTTTTCTTATAATAGTGATTTAAATTGAATATTTGATTCTTCTAGGAAGCAATCATCAAATCCTCGTGGGTGATGGTATTCAATTCGATCTTGATCTTGTGGGTAGGTATATTTGCCACCGACTTCCCAAATAAATGGATGGAAATCATATTGAAGTCTTTCCTTACGCATTTTCCATAGTTGAAGAATTTCATCTGTTGAAGCCATGAAGTTTGACCAAATATCATAGTGAACTGGAATAATAACTTTTGCTCTCAAATTCTCCGCCATACGGAGTAAGTCAATTGAAGTCATTTTATCTTGAATTCCTAATGGGTTCTCACCATAGTTATTGATAGCAACATCGATTTTATAATCACGACCATGTTTAGCAAAATAATTTGAAAAATGCGAATCTGCCCCATGATAGATTGTACCACCCGGTGTTTCAAAAATGTAGTTGACAGCTTTTCGAGCCATTTCATCATCTGAAATAGCTAAACCAGCCAATTCACCATCATTTTCCTCTGCTCCATCAACAGGAAGTGTTACTAGACAAGTACGGTCAAATGATTCGACAGCAGTGATAGTCATGTCTTTAATGGTAAATGTCTCACCAGGTTTGATAACCATGATACGGTCCTCTGGGACTCCCCATTTTTTCCAAATTTCACCACATTCATAAGGACCTACAAATTTAACATGATTTAATTTTGGATTATTAATAATAGCTGCAGCCGTATTGATATCGATGTGATCACTGTGAAAATGAGATACAAGATAATAATCCAGTTCATTAATTTTAAAAGGATCAATAACCATTGGTTGAACGCGTAAATTAGGTTGCAATTTTCTGACACCAGCCATATTGGCCATTTGATGACCACGAACCATGTCTTTAACTTTTTTAGTTGATTTGCCTCGATTTGACCAAAGGTCCATGACAATATTTGCTCCACCAGGTGTTTTTATCCAAACGCCACAATTTCCTAACCACCACATTGCAAAATTATTTGCAGGAACGACTTCTTCTTCAATTTCTTCATTTAACCAAGTACCCCATTCAGGAAACGTACTTAAAATCCATGATTCACGTGTAATATCTTGAACCTTTGCCATTATTATTCCTCCGGTATTAATAAGTATAGTTTTAGTATAGTCCCATCACAAGCTGATTAAAAGACCAAGTCTCACACAGCATTGTGTTCAAAAATGGATATATAACTAAATTTTCATTCAGACACTAAAAATCCCCAGCATGGCATTGATTGCTGAGGCCTACACTTATTGATGTGGGTGATAAACTTGGATAGATGTGACCAATTCATCCCACAGAAGTTTTTCAATTTGATTTTTTATGGCGAATTGCTCCGCCTCACAAAGGTTTAGTGGTGCTACAATTTGATTGATTTTTTCAGAGAAATCCAAATTATCAACCTGGGATGCTCGGTTAATCGTGTTCACTAAATGGACAATATTATCATCTGTCAGAATTGGATTAACAACGATGCTCGATTCATTACTATCTAAGTCATCATTAGTCGTGATAATATAATCAACTGAAAGCAAATCCTCGATACTCTTATATTGTTCCGTTGTTAGCACGGCGTCAATCTGACTATTAGTTAAAAGTTGCTGACATTGTTTATAGAGTAACTTTTGAATACCAATCCCATCATCTGAAATAATGACTAATCGTGTAGGCGGTGTCAAACTTTTACTATTTCTTAATTCACCCCCTAAGTGAATCGTTATATAGGCAATGTCATCTTCAGCTAGACTAAGTTGCCAAGCTTCCTCTAGAATACTGGCTGCCGAATGGCAGCATTGATAAAGGTCGGCATATTTTTCCTTGATATGCTTAGTCATCGGATTTACTGAGGAAATACCATAATGTTTTCTATAAATCAGAGCTTTACAGTGTCTGATTAATTGTTTGACAAGTTCTTGTTCATGGGTAAATTGTAAGTGGTGCCGATCTTCGAGCACTTTAATAAAATGATATAAGGTTACCCTCATCTCATCATAATCAGGACTGTCAACATGATTATCCTTATCTTTTCTAAAAGATAATAAGAGCATCGCGACCAAACCTACTTCAATATCATCCAGAAATAACTTGAAATTTATAAAAAGTTGATGGGCTAGATCCTTTGCAATGTAGTACTCTTTTCTCTTCCAGATTAAACTAAAATCTTTTTCAAGAGTCTCTTTTACTTGCTTACCATATTGCATATTACGGTAACTTAGTAAAACAAAGGGAAGGATTTGAACCATAAATTGACTATCTGGACGAGTTAACTTTTTTCCTAGATTAGCTTGAGAAATAGGTAGATAATTCCTAAAGAAATCCTGCACTTCCTTAGAAAAATAGGTTGTTGTCCCTAAAAAATGATTTGTTTTCTTATCAAATATCTCGATGAAAGTGGTATTAGTACCCCTGTAGATATCATCGAGCAAGGTATGTAAGAATTGAATATAAGATAGAGGATGACAGTCAAAGTAATAGCCTTTGGCTTTTTTTGACAGCAAAGATATGGAGTAATCTTTTTGAGAAAGTTGTTCCCTTAATTCATTCAAGTCATTTAAAACCGTGTTTCTTGAAACATCTGTCAACTCCATTAAAGTATCAATCGTTACCCGTTGAGTAGATGTTGCAATACAGATTGCTGATAACTTCATCCGCTCGTCACACTTCAAAACATAGTAATAATCACTGACATTTTTCAATAATTCCTTACATGATTTAACTTGGGTCAAACTGAGTTGAATGCCGACTCTTGGGATAGCTACAATTTTTGGAACAGTCTCTGGAAGTGAATCATTAATTTTCTCAAGATGATAATAGATTTTTCGACGTGATTGGTCCAGATTTTTTGAAATTGTCATTATAGTCTCTGGTTTTTCAAGCTTGATAAGGTAATCTAATAAATCATAACTCTTTTTATCTAATAGCATGTCATCACCTCTATTTTTTAATATCTTTTAAAAAAATATTAAATTTTATATTTAAACATTATATCAAAAAATGCTTGGCGTATCCAAGATACCCCAAACATATACTATTTTTGCTTCTATTTTGAAATAATTTTAAGATTGTTGCCCATAATAAGCATTCGGACCATGCTTTCTCAGATAATGTTTATCCATTATGTAAGAAGGTGCTGGCTCAACCCGAGGATTGATTTGTTCTGTAAACCGGTCCATTTTAGCTACTTCTTCCAATACTACAGAATGATAGACTGCCTGTTCTGGCGTTTGACCCCATGTAAATGGGCCATGATTTCTGACAACAATTCCTGGCACCGCTGATGGGTTAATTCCACGGTTATTAAATTCTTCAAGAATAACTGTCCCAGTTTCTTTCTCATAAGCTATTTCCACTTCATTAGCCGACAAAGATCTAGCACATGGTATTGGTCCATAAAAATAATCAGCATGAGTTGTCCCATAAAATGGAATATCTCTGCCAGCTTGTGCCCAACCAACAGCTTCCGTCGAATGGGTATGTACAATTGCTTGAATATCTTCCCATGCTTTATATAATTGAACGTGAGTAGGCAGATCCGATGAAGGATTCAAATCACCTTCCAGGATATTACCGTCTAAATCTGTCACTACCATATTTTCAGGCGTTAATAACTCATAGTCAACCCCTGATGGTTTGATAACAATACGTCCTAATTCCCGACAAATCTCAGAGACATTACCCCATGTAAATTTGACAAGACCATGGTCAGGCAATGACTTATTTGCATCACACACCCGTTGACGCATTTCTTCTAAATTTTTTGGCATTTAGTTTAACTCCGCTTCTTCTATCAGTGGATACAAAAAGTTTTGTGCTTCTTTAATAGCAGTTTTTGTTTCCTCTATACTGTTACAATTTTCAGTCCACATTTCGATTAAGAATGCCCCCATATATCTGGTTTCCTTCAGAATTCTAAATAATTCTTTCCACTCAACACAACCTTTTCCAAATGGAACATCCCTAAATTGGCCACTACATGTCTCTGAAACTGCATAGGTATCTTTTAAGTGGAGCGCAGCAATTGACCGGTGGCCTATATAGAACTCACTCCAAAGATCATTGTGCCAAGCTGAGAGATTGCCAGTATCTGGATAGACGAACAAGTAAGGAGATTGAATTGCTTTTTCGACGGCCAGATACTTTTCGATTGAGTTGATAAACGGATCGTCCATGATTTCGATGGCTAAGACGACTTGAGCTTCTTCTGCCCAGTCACAGGCTTGTCTCAAATTTTTGAGAAAGCGTTGACGAGTCTGAGGCGACTTTTCTTCATAGTAGACGTCATATCCTGCTAATTGGATCGTTCTGACTCCTAAATCTTGAGCTAATTCAATACACTTTTTCATTAATTCCAAAGATTTTTCTTCTAAAATAGGATTATTTGACCCAAGTGGGTACCTACGATGACCTGAAAAACAAATACTTGGAATTCGTACGCCAGTTTGATAGATTGCTTTAACAAGATCTAAACGTTCTTCCTTTGACCAATTTAGCCGTTCTAAGCGGGCATCAGATTCATCAATTGACATTTCAACAAAATCAAAACCCAGTTCTTTGGCAAACTCCAGTCTTTCTAACCAAGAAAACTGTTTTGGGGTTGCTTTTTCATAAATTCCAATTGGTCGTCCCATTGACTTACCCCCAGATACGTTTGATTTCATCTTTAAATTCACGCGCAGCCTGAGCTGGATTGTCTGCCTCAGTTATGCCACGGCCAGCTATAAAGGTGTATACATCTACCCCTTCAAATAATGATAAAGTCTTAACATTTAAACCACCAGTAACTGAAACACGGAAACCCATCTCAATCAATCGTTTAACTTTATTTAAATCTTTTTCACCCCAAGTTTCCCCCGCTAAGAGTGCATCTCGTGATTGATGGTAAATAGCTTGTGAAATACCAGCATCTAACCACATTTGAGCCTGTTCAAAAGTCCAATCCCCGTATAACTCAATTTGGATCTCACCCTTATCTCCGCGTTCCTCTTTGATGGATTTTAAAGCTGCCTTCATTGTTGGAATTGTTGCACAACAAATACATGTCATCCAATCCGCACCACGTTGGGCATTATTAGCTGCTACCGTACCTCCAGCATCCGCACATTTGGTATCTGCAACTAGTATCTTGTCAGGGAAAAGATTTCTTAAAATCTCCACTAATTCACTACCAACCTGCAATAAGCAAACTGTCCCTGCTTCAATAATATCTACTTCTTGACCTACTGCAACTGCAGCTTTGATTGCTCCTTGCATATCAGAGTGGTCTAATGCTACTTGTAAATTTGGAATTGTTCTTGACATATTTTCTCCTATCATAACCAATCGATCCGATTAACTGTTTAAATCCATGCCTTCAAGGTAAGGACTATTTTTTGACTCATCAACTAAACTTAGGACTTCTTCAATTGTTTGACAAGCAACCAAACGTTCAATAGCATTCTCTAAATCAAATAAGGCAATAATTTGTGGAATGGCTACAGATGCATGTATAGCTGAACTAGTTGCTGCAAGTGCTAGTAAAACTTGTACTGGCTTACCATCAGAAAAAACTACAGGTTCTTGCAAGGTAATTAAAGAAAAGGCATCTCTAATCACACCTGCTTCTGGTCTTGCATGTGGCATCGCCATACCTGGCATTAATATATAATATGGTCCATACTCTTCAGTCGAGTCAATAATTGCTTGATAATATTCATCTTTTACTGCACCACTTTCAATTAATGGTTCTACAGATTTCTTAACAGCTTCCTGCCAACTGTCAGCAGTTTCACCAAGACGAATTGAATTGTTCTCAATAAAGGCTTGTTTTAAATTCACGTCGTTTTCTCCTTATCTTGAAAAGGTACCAAGAATAGTTATTTTTAAATTGAGAGTTGTCACAATGGCAACTCTCAATGGATTCTTATAATACCTTTTGTAATTTTTCTTTGATTTCCTTATCATCCATCAGGTTATCTAACCCTACCAAATGACCTTTTGTTCTTCCCTCAAGTTCATGAATTAAGTGATTTGAAGCAACCACAATATCATATCCTGAGGCCAAGCCCTTCGCTTCTCCAACAGAACAAGATGCTGATTGAATATCTGTTACACCTAATTGACGTAGTGCATTTTCAACTTTCATTTTGATCACCATTGATGATCCCATGCCGTTTCCGCATGCTGTTAGTATTTTTACCATAATAGACTCCTTATAAAATTGTATTCAGGTATTATTGGGCTTCACCGCGATAATAAGCTTCTTTATCTTTAGATTTCATATATTGCAATTGTGGAATAGCTAAGAAGAAGAGGCAGACCACAGCATAACCAGCAATTCCTAAGTATTTGAAAATATACCCAAATACGACCCATGGAATTTCGAAATCAATATTTCCTTCATAGCCACCAGCAAGTGTCAGTAAGCCAACTGCAACGGCACCTAGGGCAACTTGAATAACACCTGAGATGAATGAAAGGGCTACAGCTGCTTTCCAACCACCACGTTTATCAGCGAAGACCGCGATAGCAGCATTATCGAAGAAGACAGGAACAAAACCAGTGATAATCAAAATTGGATTTTTAAAGATTACTAATAATGTAATAGTCAACAATTGACCAATCAATCCAAAGGCAAATCCTGAAAGGACAGCATTGGAAGAACCAAAACCATAGGATGCCGCAACGTCAACCGCAGGGAATGAACCTGGTAACAGTTTGTTTGAAATCCCTTGGAAGGCATTGGTTAATTCAGAGACGAACATCCGAACCCCTTGCATTAAGATGAAGAGATAAACTGAGAAGGTAAGGGATGTTTGAAGAATATACATGAAGAAAGCTTGTTTAGCAGGAACATAAGCTCCAGATCCAATCAATTCAACATTAGACATGATTTCTGGGCCAAGGACAGCTAAGATACCACCAAAGAAGACCAACATTAAGGTCGCTGAAGCTACAACTGTATCATGGAAGATACTTAAGAATGAAGGTAATTTTAAGTTGTCTAGGCTTTCTTCTTTCTTACCAAAGAAAGGTGCAACTTTGTCTACAAACCAAATCGCAAATTGTTGTTGGTGTCCAATCGCGAATCCGCCACCACCAGTTAAGCGTTGGGTTGCTTCTACTGTCATGTTAGAACTAACAGCCCAATAGAGACCACAGATGATACCAACCGCCCATGCACCAAAAGCATTTTGGAATTGAGGAATTAAAAACAAAACAAATACTGAAATGGTTGCTGCTTGTTGAACCATAATGTGTCCAGTAATGAACAGTGTCCGAATTTTAGTCACCTTGCGAAGAGCAACCAAGAGAATGTTCACCCCAAAACCAATCAGTAAAGCTGTAGTAGCGACTGAAATGAAGCCCATGCCTTCTAATTTCGCATTTGCAGCTGCAAGACCAAAGTAAGGGTCAATAACAGCAGCCTTTAGTTCAAACTTCTTAGCCAAGGCAACTAAGATTGGACGGAAAGTATTTACCAAACCTCCTGCACCGACATTTAAAATTAAGTAGCCGACAGTTGCTTTGATAAAACCTGCAAAAACCTCATGGAAAGGTTTATTTAAAAGAATGTAGCCTATTAATACTAATAGACCGACGAAGAAAGCTGGATTTTGCAAGATATTTTGCGAAAACCAGTTAAGTGGCACTAGGAAGAATTGCATGATAACTACCTCATTAAGCTTTTTATTTATAATTCAATTATAGGTTTTGAAAACGCTTTAAAAAAGACCAAGTATCACACAGCCCAGTGTTCAAAATTAGACTTGATAAAAAATTGACAAACAAAAAAAGCTAAGTTTAACTTAGCTTATTTCTCTTTCTCAATTAAAAATGCTCGACCTTCTTGTCACATAAATAGTTCAGGTCCATGGGCGATTTCTTCTTCATAGGTTGCTTTTGCCTGATTGTTTTCTGCGATCAATCTAATTTGATCAGAACTGAAACCATGCTTTTCCTCAGCAGTATTATCTGAATATAAATCAATTATGAAGAGTTTTCCTTCTGCATCCTATGCTGTGAGTAATTGACTTAGGACATCTTCGACATCTGGTATATGATGTAAGACCAAAGAAAGTGCTAAATTACCCGTTCCTCCTCCAAAATCTAAAAGACGATCCAGATGTTAATCAGCTAGTTGTTGTGCAATTGCCTTGCTAAATTTGTCAGCTAAAGTTATTTGATGCTCTGAATCATTAGTGACGGCTTTGTCATCAAATTTATTATGCTTTCCCCTTACTCCCTCCAGTAGCGTGCCTTCATGATATTCGTCATGGTGCGTTCTAAGTTAGACAGAGTTTTCTCTTTGAACATGGCTTTTCTGAGGTCCAAAAATTCTCTTTGAATTGGGAAAGTTGCTGTAAACAGATGATCAAGTTCTGGGCTATCTTCAATGGCACCACAAATAGCTATGGTTGGTTTATTGAATTTTTTAGCAAGACGGCTGATGGCTACAGGCACTTTCCCAGCCTGACTTTGAGCATCCAAATTCCCTTCCCCAGTGATAACCAAATCCGTTCTATTGATTGACTCTTCTAACCTAATCATTCGGGCAATGGTCTCAAAACCTGGCTTTATTTCTCCGCCAAGGACGGCAATGGCTGCGCCAAGTCCACCAGCAGCCCCTGCGCCAGCTATGGATTGTAAATCCAATCCCCTTTGCTCTTTGATTCTATTAGCAAAAGCGCAAGCTATATTGTCCATTGCTGCAATTTCCTCTTGATTACCTCCTTTTTGCAATCCAAATGTTGGAGCAAAGCCATTTGGACCATAATAAGGATTAGACACATCTGCTAAGCCAACTAAGGTTAGCTGACTAAAGTCAAGGTCTGACTCCAATTGGCAAGTGTCGGGGTTAAAACCAAGGCTCTTCAGGAAACCAAAGCCCCCATCAGAGGTGCCCGTTCCACCAAGACCAATAAAGATCTCAGTGCAGCCACGCGCCACTGCATCTTTAACCAATCCTCCCAACCCATAGCTACTGGCTTTGACAAATGTCTCAGGTGAAGGTGTGATTTTATCCAGACCTATAATCTTAGCCGATTCAATAACAGCTAGCTTATCAGCTAATAGGTAGTCGGCCTTTATTTCCTGTCCTATCAAATCGACTGTTTCTACGGAAACCAATTGCCCATCTAAATGCTCAGAAAAGGCGTCAAGTGTCCCCTCACCTCCATCAGCTATCGTAAATGTTTCAACCCATGCTGAGGGCATAACTTTCTTAATAGCCTTTAAACTTGCTTCATTTAAGGCTTTTGAACTTGCAGATCCTTTAAAAGAATCAATGGCCACGACTATTTTCATCTTGCTCCCCCTTGCTTGACGGTCATGATAGCAAAAAAACACATAATGTGTTTTTTTGCTTATTTTACTACTATGTTGACTAATTTGTTTGGTACTGCAATAACTTTAATGATTTCTTTTCCAGCAATTTCTGCTTGAACTTTGTCATTAGCTAAAGCAATAGCTTCCAATTGGTCTTTCGAAAGGTCTTTGGCTACAACTAACTTAGCCTTCACCTTACCTTTAATTTGAACGACAATTTCCACGTCATTTTCAATAAGTTTTGTTTCATCCCAAATTGGCCAAGCCTCATAGGTCAATGATTGACCAGAGCTCGTTAGGACCTGCCATAGCTCTTCACCTAAATGCGGTGCAAATGGCGCAATTAATTGGACGAAGCCTTTGGCATAGTCTACAAATAATTGATCTTCCTTGTTGGCTGCATTAACAAAAATCATCAACTGTGCGATAGCAGTATTAAATTTCATGCTATCAATTTGTTCTGTCACTGCTTTGACCGTTTCGTGGTAAACCTTGTCAAGGGCTCCGCTATTCTCCGCAATAATCTCTTTGCTTGTAATCAAACGATAAACGCGATCAAGGAATTTGCGACTACCTTCGAGTCCTTCTTCTGACCAAGCAATTGAAGCATCGAGTGGTCCCATGAACATTTCATACACACGAAGGGTATCGGCACCAAATTCTTCAACAACATCATCTGGATTAACAACATTTTTGAGTGATTTTGACATCTTAGCTGGTGCTTGTTCTAGTTCCTCACCTGTTTCAATGTTAAAGAATGAGCCATCACGTTTTTCAACTTTATCAGTCGCAACAAGTGCCCCACGATGATCACGATAGCTTGTTCCCAAAATCATTCCTTGGTTATACAATTTTTGGAATGGTTCTTTAGTTGGAACAACACCTAAGTCATAAAGGACTTTGTGCCAGAAGCGAGCATAAAGCAAGTGAAGCACGGCGTGTTCTGCACCACCGATATACATATCAACAGGCAACCACTCTTTGAGCAATTCTGGATCTGCCAAGGCTTGGTCATT
Organism: Streptococcus parauberis NCFD 2020; assembly: GCF_000187935.1. Taxonomy (NCBI): domain Bacteria; kingdom Bacillati; phylum Bacillota; class Bacilli; order Lactobacillales; family Streptococcaceae; genus Streptococcus; species Streptococcus parauberis. The sequence continues at coordinate 2,099,215 of NZ_AEUT02000001.1, read as the reverse complement.
ATGTGGATCAATATAACGAAGGTAATACCAACTTGAACCTGCCCATTGTGGCATTGTATTGGTTTCACGACGGCCTTTAACACCATCTTCACGAACAACTTCTAACCAGTCAGTAAGGTTAGCTAATGGAGATTCACCAGTTCCTGAAGGACGAATGTCTTTTGTTATTGGAAGAACAAGTGGTAAATCTTGTTCAGGAACAGCCGTTGATGTTCCGTCTTCCCAATGGATAATTGGAATTGGTTCACCCCAATAACGTTGGCGTGAGAATAACCAGTCACGAAGACGATAAGTAACTTTCTCATTACCGACTTGATTTTCTTCCAACCATTCTACCATTTTAGACATGCCTTCAGCTTTATCTAATCCGTTCAAGAAATCAGAATTAATATGTAGACCATCTTCAGTATAGGCTGCTTCTTGAACATTTCCACCTTCAAGGACAGGAATAATCTCAAGATTAAATTGTTTAGCAAACTCCCAGTCACGTTCATCATGAGCCGGTACCGCCATAATAGCTCCAGTACCGTAGCTTGCAAGGACGTAATCAGCAATCCAAATTGGCATTTCTTTACCATTAACGGGGTTAATCGCATAAGCACCCGTCCAAACACCAGTTTTTTCCTTAGCCAAGTCAGTACGTACTAAGTCAGATTTTAAACTTGCCTGACGTTTGTAGTCAGCAACAGCTTGTGATTGCTCAGGGCTGGTAATTGTATCAACCATGGCATGTTCTGGTGCTAAAACAGCATAAGTAGCTCCAAATAAAGTATCAGGACGAGTCGTGAAGACAGTAAAGTCTTGATCAGTGTCTTTTACTTTAAATGTAACATTTGCCCCTGTTGATTTACCAATCCAGTTACGTTGCATATCTTTAATTGATTCTGGCCAATCAACTTCTTCTAAATCTTCTAATAATCGTTCTGCGTAAGCAGTGATTTTCAACATCCATTGTCGCATAGGCTTGCGCACAACTGGGTATCCTCCACGTTCAGAAGTACCATCTGGTAGGACTTCTTCATTGGCGATGGCAGTCCCTAATTCTTCCACCCAGTTGACTGCTACTTCAGCTTCATAGGCTAAGCCTTTTTCATAAAGCTTTGTAAAAATCCACTGTGTCCATTTATAATAATTGGGATCAGTTGTATTAACTTCACGGTCCCAGTCATATGAGAAACCGAGGGCGTTAATTTGACGTTTGAAGTTAGCAATGTTCTCTGCTGTAAATTCAGCTGGGTCATTACCTGTATCCATAGCATATTGCTCAGCAGGCAAACCAAAAGCATCCCACCCCATTGGATGAAGGACATTATACCCTTGTGAACGTTTGAAACGACTCAAGATATCCGTCGCTGTGTAACCCTCTGGATGTCCCACGTGGAGACCTGCTCCTGAAGGATATGGAAACATATCTAAAGCATAAAATTTTGGTTTACTTTTATCTGTTCCAGTTTTGAAATTTTTGTTAGCTGCCCAATAGGCTTGCCATTTAGGTTCAATTTCTTTGTGATTATAAGTTGTCATGTGAATTCTCCCATGTAAAAAAGTCTAGTCTTCTTATTATAGCATGATATCAAGCTTTTAGGAATGTTTTATCACTGTAAGTTCCACTCATTTCAGGATAAAACAAAAAGATGAGACAAGTCTCATCTTTTTGGAAAGTGACATTTTAATTTTCTTTACGTTTGGTAGAATATGCCACCATACCGGCAGATGCAATGATACTTAAAGCAACTCCTGTAAAGAATGGATTTACTTTTTCACCAGTTACCGGCAAGTGTTGATCCGCTTTTTTAGTTTCTTCAGCTTTTACAGGTGTTTTTTCTTTAGTTGCTTCCATTGCAGGTTTTTTTGCATCTGTTTGCACAAATGGTGCCGATGCTTTTCCTTCAGTGTCTGCTAGAACAGATTTGCCTGTTGCTTGTCTTTCAACATCTTTGTCAGTGTTAAGGATTTCACTTGATTCAGTGTCTGTCTCAACACCTTCTGGCATTGGATTTTCAGAACCCATTGGTGCTTCTTCAGAAACTTCCGGAGCAACTTGATCTGCTTCTTCTTTTGAAAGAGTTGCTTCTAATGATGGAGTTGCTTCTGCCATTAAGGTACGAATATCTTCAACTGTTTTAGCATTTTCAACTAATTCTTTCAGATGATCAGTTGCACCAAGTTTTTCTAATTTTTTAAGCGCTGCATTTTTAGCATTAGTGAGAATAATATCCTTGACTGTATCTTCTGCAGAACGTTGTGATTTTAAGAAATCAGTTAAGCCACTTGTAGCTTTGACTTTCATTGCATGTTCAAGACTAGGACGTGTGATAGCCATAAACTCTTTGATGCCTTCTACTGTTTTAGCTGTTGAGACAATATTCTTCAAGAGACGACCTGCACCAAGATGATCTAACTCAGTCAAAGCAGTACTTCTTTCTTTTTCAAGTCGTTCTTTAGCAGCTTTTGCTTCACGTTCTTTTGTCTCAGCCATCAATTTATCACGCATAGCTTGACGAGATTCTTTTGTTTCTTTTTCTTTTGGACTTGGAGTAATGTTGATTTTTGGATCTTCATTATTACCCTCATTTTCGTCTACAGAATCTTCTTCATCCTCATTTTCGTCTACAGAATCTTCTTCTTCATCCTCATTTTCGTCTTCGTCTTCTACTTCATCTTCGTCTACTTCATCTTCGTCTTCTTCATCCTCCATATCTTCCTCAGCATTAACATCGGCTTCAGCATCACTTTCCTCAGACACAGTTTCTACGTCGTCTTCCTCAGCATCTTCTGTAGTTTGGTCTTCATCTTCAGAAATTTTTGATTTTTCTGCATCCTCTGCTGCTTTAAGCCATTCAGCGTCCGATATATTTTTATAAGAATCAACTTCTGTATTTTTTAATAATTCCGTTGTAGCATTGGATTCCGTTGTGGCATTTTCAACAATTTTCTTTATTGATTCACTATCTTGTCCTTTTTTTATTATTTCATCAATTTCGTCAAAATATTTGTTTTGAATATCCGCATCTAATTTTAACTTCTTGATTTCATTTTTTGCACTGTCACCCTTAGCATCTAATAAAATAGAATTAATTGCCTCTTTATCTGACTTATAGTACAACAAATCATTCTTATACATTTCTTTATCATCAGTATCAAGATTTAATTTCTCAATTTCACTATCTGGATTAATAATTGTTGCTTCATCAGCAGATACAAAACTTCCTCCGACAATAAATGCTGCAGATACTGATGCTAATCCAAAGATTGACTTTCTGAGAAAGTACTTCATTTGTTTGTTTTCTTTCATTTTTACTCCTTTATATTAAAGAATGTCTTTTTCGGCAATATCGATTCCCGTCAACAATAACTTTATTATATTTTAGCCATTAAATTAAGTCAATATGATAAATGCATTAAATTCAGTTCATTTTTTGAAGTGATTATATATATTTTGGATATTAGTCTGCACAAAAAAAGACCACATCTGTGATCTTTTAATTTAATTATTAAAGCTCTGCGATTTGATACAGTTCAACTTCTGCAATTGTTTCTGAACCAAACATGTTAAGCATAAGCTTAACTTTATTGTTTTCGATTTCAACAACGCGTCCTTCTTGTCCCATAAAAGCACCATCAATAATTTGGACCACGTCACCTACTTTAATATTAGTGTCAAAGACATCAACAGTTTGACCCATTGAAAGGAGGATAGCTCTAATTTCATCTTCTAATAGTGGTGTTGGTTTTGAACGGTTTCCATGAGATCCGACGAATCCAGTAACGTTAGGTGTGTTACGTACAACGAACCAAGCTTCATCTGTCATAACCATTTCAACAAGGACATAACCTGGGAAGCGATTTTCTTCAATTTCTTTACTTTGTCCATTTTTCTCAACATTTACTGTTTGAGTAGGAATTTCAACACGAAGAATATTGTCTAACATGTTATAAGTTTGGGCACGTAATAATAAATTTTCTTTAACTTTGTTTTCGTAACCTGAGTAAGTTTGTAAGACAAACCAACCTTTATCAAAAGAGTCTAACATAAAATTTCCTTTCATCAGAAAAAAGCCTTCAGCGGCTTTTGGAATGGTTTTGTTAGTTTCATTATAATCGATGAACCTAGGTCTGTCAATCATTTGTAAGTTGGACTACAAAAAAAGACCTAGTCTTTGACTAGGTCTACTTTTTCAGTTTAGAAATAATTAATAATGCTTAAGATACCTTTTGATAATAATTGGTCAAAGATAAAGATAATAACTGTAAAGAAAGCTGTATACTCAAGTACTGAGATAAAATCTTTCCAACGTTGTTTTTTATTTGGCCAAGTTGTATCTTTTAAAACTTTAAAAATACCACCAAAAAATCCCATCAGGCTCTCCTCTAACGTGTTTCTTTATGTAAGGTATATTTCTTACAATGTTTACAAAATTTATTAACTTCTAGTCGTGTCGGTTTAGGCGTACTACTGACCGAAATCGAGTAGTTTCGGCTTCCACAATCCACACACGCTAGGCTTGCTTTTTTCTGTGCCATAACGCCTCCGTAGAAATTATTCTAACACGATTCAGGGAAATACGCAAGTTATCTGAAGTAGTCTATAACACCATCCCAGAGGTTCTTAGCTTTTTCCTTGAGACCATAATTATCAACTACATCTGATATTGATTTAGAAGCATCTTCTGCTTGTTTGCGAATGTTATCGATAATATCTTGCGAATCACGCGCAGTCTCCGTATTGGTCTCATTAATACCATAAACTGCTGAAATCCCATTTTGCGCATATGCATTATCAACCTCGAACTGACTTCCTTTTGTATAAGGAAGGATATAGGAAGCTTGAGTTGAGAAAATGGTTGAAGCCGTTCCTGCACTAGATCCAGTTAAATAGTGATTTTCATCTGTTTTATTGAAACCAATCCATTGACTAATAACCACATCCGGTGTGTAACCAATAACCCATTGGTCGCTAGATAAATCAGGGTTAAAATCTGTTTCTGTCGTACCTGTTTTACCAGCCATTGTATAACCATAGACATTAGCATTCACAGCCGAGCCATTTGAAAAGGTTCCTAGCATCATACTGGTCATTTTATCTGAAACAGATTGACTAATGACACGTTTTGATTGATCCTTATGTTCTTTAATGACCTTACCACTTGCTGTTTCAATTTTAGTAATAAGGTGAGCTGTGTGCATGACACCGTTATTGGCAAAAACAGAATATGCTTGGGCCATCTCAAGTGGGTTGGTTGTGACACCTCCACCTAATGCAATCCCTAATTCTTTTTGTGCGGCATCCATATTAAGCCCAAATTTATTTCCATAGGAAACGGCCTTATCGATTCCTAATTCTTTGACAGTCGATACTGCTGGTATGTTATAAGAATTGGCCAATGCCTGATACATTGGGACGTCTTCAGACTCAACGTTACCATAGTTGTGGGGCTTGTATCCATCAAAGTCGGTAACAGTATTTGGTAGTGTTTTATCAATTGACCAGCCTGAAGCAATAGCTGGAGTATAGGCAATCAATGGCTTAATTGTCGAAGCCGGACTACGGCTAGCTTGAGTAGCATAGTTAAAACTCCTAAAGCTTTGTTCTCCATCACTATTAACCCGTCCAACTAGGCCTCGAACACCCCCCGTTTTAGGATCCAAAGCAACACTTGCCCCTTGAGCAGATGTGCCATCTTGCTCCGAAACAGGGAAAAGACTAGCTGTATTAAAGGTCGTTTGCATGCCGGTTTGGTAATTCTGGTCAAGTTCTGTATAAATTTTATAACCATTGTTAACAATATCTTTTTCAGAAATGCCATAAGTAGTCGTTGCCTCATTGATAACAGCATCAAAATAGGAAGGAAACTTATAATCGTCTGATTTTCCGACATAGGTATTGTCTAATCGGTCTCCCATCCCAACAAGCTCAGCTTGACTTGCTTGATCTTTAGTAATTTTACCAGCATCTACCATGACAGAAAGAACTGTATTGCGACGGTTTGTAGCATTTTCAACAGAATAGTAGGGATTGTATATCTCTGGCCCTTTTAGCATTCCGGCTAGGGTTGCCGCTTCATCGAGAGTCAGATTAGCTGCGCTAGTCCCAAAGTATTTTTGACTGGCATCTTCAACACCCCAGACTCCATTTCCAAAGTAAGAATTATTGAGATACATGGTCAGTATCTCATTTTTACTGTACTTCTTGGTTAACTCTAAGGCTAAGAAAAATTCTCTTGCTTTTCGTTTAATGGTCTGATCTTGTGATAAATAGGCATTTTTTGCTAATTGTTGGGTAATCGTCGATCCGCCACCAAACTTACCTAATGTTACAACAGCAAGTAAAAATCGTTTAATATTAATACCATTGTTACTATAAAAAGTTCTATCTTCCGTAGCAATAGCAGCGTTCTGCATATTAGGTGAAATAGTATCTAATTCGACATAAGTTCCTTTTTGTCCTGACAGTGAACCAGCATATTCATTTTTTTTGTCGTAAATAACCGTCGTTGCTTTTAATGCATTTTGCAAATCTGAAACCTTGGCTGTTTTAGACAAGTAAAAAAGATAGGAGCCAATCACCAAAACCACCAAACTGACCATGATTAGGATAATTTTCCCAATATGATAACGACGCCAAAAGCGTCTAATCGGATGTTGTGGTGATGGTAAAATAGCTTCTATTTTTTTTAACCATGCTGGTTGGTTTTTGTGTTGCTTTTCAGTATCGTGACTTCTTTTAAAGCGTGAAGTCGTTTGTTCCGAAGCATCTTGACTACTAGCTTCTGTAAAATGACTTCGATTTTGAAAAGCTTGATGATTCTCAGCAAATCCACTTTGTTCTTTTTTTTGTTGTTTCTCCTGATAACGTTTGGGAGTAAACTTTTTTTGCAATAATTCTAAAAATGTCATAGAGATATTATACCACTATGGTAATTTTCCTGCTATTCACCTGAAATCACGACTGGTTTTGAGAACGCAATACCATCAACTTGAAAGAGAAGCCCTTCTGAGCCACCTTGGTGTGCAAATTCAGTTTGAATTGATTTTCTTGCAGGGTATTTACCATTAAATCTTTCTTTAATTACTTTTTCCATGATTGGCAGATTCCACACATCTCGGAAAAGGCAGTCCATTTTGACAACTGCTTCTAATGTTAATCCAACCAAACCTAAACGGCGCTCCATTTCATCAAAAGCCCCATTGATTTGATCTTCAATTGGTGCTCCAATTTCGCCAACACAATAATTGAGAAAATAAAAATCGCCAGCTTCTACCAATCCTGTATGAGCCCATTCTTCATTCACATCATAACGTCTAATACTTTTCATTTCTCTTATCCTCACCTAAGATTTGATTACACCATATTATAGCAATAATTTCCTAAAAGCTATACAAAAAAATGTAATTTTTAATCTAGCTGTCACTTTGTAAAGATTCTCATTTTTAGAGAATTAGACTGACTATCCCAAATAGCATATCAAAACCAATTTTGCCATCAAAAAATGGTATAATAACAATATCTTGAAGGATTTATCTTAAGTATATTTAAATGAAGAGGAAATAATATTATGAAAAAATTTGATGCTTTTAAAGAAACTTTATCTGCTGAAAGCTTGAAAGCTATATATGACGAAACTCGCTTGGAAGTTGCTAATGATGAACGTGAAGGAACTGAAGCTTTCTCAGCTGCTTTAGCAACTCAGATGGCAATTAATTTAGTAGAAAAATACCATGATTGGCTTAATGAAAACTAAAACCACCCCAAACAAAGGATTTACTGTATCATTTCCGAATCCCTATCCCGATACTAGTGTCAAAACTTTATTAGAAGAGCACCTCTTGATCCCTCGCAAGATTAGACATTTCTTGCGCACTAAAAAGAATCTACTCATCAATAACGAGAGCATCAATTGGCAAAGCCCAGTAAAAAAAGGCGATCTAATAACACTTGACTTTGATCCAGATGATTATCCCGAGAAATCCATTCTTTTGGGTGATGCTACTTTAGTGGATTGCCTTTTCGAGGATGAAAACATTATTGTGGTTAATAAGCCTGAGGGGATGAAAACCCATGCTAATCAACCTGAAGAATTAGCTTTGCTCAATCATGTTAGTGCTTTTTGTCAGCAAACCTGTTATGTCGTGCATCGTTTGGATATGGAGACCAGTGGAGCCATTGTCTTTGCTAAAAATCCATTTATTTTACCAATTTTGAATCAGCTTTTAGAAAAGAGAGAAATTCATCGGGATTATTGGGCCTTAGTTGGCGGACAGATTCCTCAAAAAAGTTTGGTTTACAAAGATAAAATCGGTAGACATCGTCATGATCGACGCAAGCGAGTTGTTGATCCCAAAAATGGTCAGACTGCCATTACCAATCTCACGCGACTAAAAGTCTATCCTTCTAATCGAAGTTTGGTTAATTGCCAATTAGAAACCGGTCGGACGCATCAGATTAGGGTTCACTTAAGTTATCACGGTTTTCCTATCATTGGCGACCCTTTATATCAATCTCATCCAAATAAGGAGCGGTTAATGTTGCACGCCCATCAATTGCAACTCGTTCATCCTTTAACTTTAGAATTGATAACGGTCCAAGCCAAATCAACCAGCTTTGAAGAACTACTTAAATAAAAAAAGTTAGGAATAAATCCTAACTTTTTTATTGTTTCTTCAAGGTTAATCCTGGAAGTGGTTTACTGAAATCAAATTCAGAATTCATAGCCGTTTGCCATACAACTGGTGTCAAACTGTCTCCTGAGAGATTAAAACCATAAGTATACTGGATACCTGCTCCTCCAATACCGCCGCCAATTACCATAATACCACCGTCAGTTGGAGTTGCGAAAGTTAGATGATAATTGCCATTTGATTTATCCTCAGAATTGGTAATTTTGGCAACCTTATTTTCATCTGGTTTCTTCGGATCTTTAAAATCAACTTTACGTGTAACTGTGCCATCTTGAGCAATTGTTAAAGTATAGGTGATATCATCTTTTTCACCTTTCCAAGTACCAACTACGCCATCTGGCAATAAGGCAGGTTCCTTAATTTGGTTCTTCTCACTAGTTACACTTATGTTTTTAGCACCTTTTTGGCTAACAACATACCCATTTCCAGATTTCTTTAAGACAAGTTCTCCAGTTAGCTCCTGTAGGATATGACCAGAAGAACCTTTTTCCTTATCCGTTTCCTTATTATAGGTATAGTCATACGTAGCAGCAAAATCAACTAAAAAGGATTCTTTACCTACTTGCGCTAACCCATTAAGGACGATATTGGGAATTGCAAAGCTGGAAGCCAGTCGTTTATCGGTTTCCATTTTTGATTTGATACTTTCTTTCAACCCTTTATAAAAATCGTTATTAGCTCCGCCTTCAAATATAGTTCCTAAATTAGCAGGGTCTTGTCTGTTAGAATTATAAAACATCAATTGGTCAAAAACAGATATTAAATATTGTCCTGCCTTAGCTTGATCCAACTGATTTTCAAAGTCTAGTGCGACCTTATCATTCTCTTTTATGTCTGATAGTTTAACTTTTTTTGAAGTAACATCCCCATCAGCAAATGATTTTTTTAGATAAACATCTGCTATTTCTGTCATCGGATAATCTTTGACATCATAGGAACCATCTTTAAGCATCCCAATTGGGCTCTCGTTGACAAACATTTCACCCTCTTTTGAATTACTTGTCACAGAGAAATTTTTAAAGACTACCGTTAAATCAATGAGTTTTGAAGAACCATCATATGTTTTACTCACTTTTATTGAACGATTTTTATATTGCCCATCCAAACTAGCTACATAATTAGAGACTGGAATACGTTCCAATTTAGCTGAAAAGTTTTCTGAATTAGATGTCGTTACCAACTTCTTATTCAGCATAATATCTACCGATGGAACATTTGTTTTTATTTCTAATTGAATAGGTCTTATGGCAATCCGATAATCTGGGAAAATGAGAAATTTACGGCCGACCGACTTGACATAATAATCATCCTCAGCTGTCGCATTTTTTAACTTATTTTCCTGACTTTTTAGTTCATTACGATCAAACTTTTCGAAGTTAGCATATTGTGCTTGGTCATTGGTTACTTTTTTATTGGTATCTGCCCAAACTAGATATTCTTTGATATTTTCAAAAGCTGCCCCTTGCTTATTACTTCTTGCTGATACGTAATTATGAATCACTGCAGATTTTGAAGTAAAATAAGCACCAACAGCCACTAGTACAAGCATTAAGGTTACTAAAATTGCTGAAGTTACCTTAACCCATTTTTTCTTAAACATATTGCTCATATCTAATCACCTCACCTTTTTCATTATTATTATATCAAAATTTAATCATCGGAACTGTGGAAAATGTGAGGTAAATAATAAAAATAGGTTTTAAAATTTAGATAATTTACAAAATGAAATAATTTAAGAAGCCTATTGAAAAATAAACTAATGTGCACTATAATAACTATGGAAGCGCTCACATATTTTATTTGGAGGTTCATGATGAACACGAGAAAAATAACTTTAGGAGCTGTAGCATTATTAACAGCATTCACTTTGCAAAGTTCAGTAGATGCCTGTACTGGTTTCATCATTGGTAAAGATTTAACCACAGACGGCAGTACACTCTATGGTCGTACGGAGGATTTAGAACCAAATCATAATAAAACTTTTGTTGTTAGACAAGCAAAAGATAATAAAGATGGTGATATATGGAAAGATAAGTCCAATGGATTTGAATACCCATTACCAAGTCATTCTTATAAATACACTGCTGTCCCTGATGTTACTCCAAAATATGGTGTATATGATGAAGCTGGTATGAATGAATTCGGTGTATCTATGTCAGCTACTGTATCCGCATCAGCAAATGAAAAGATTCAAAAGAAAGACCCATATGTTGAAGACGGAATTGCAGAATCGTCAATGCCAAGTGTGATTTTACCAAGCGTAAAAACCGCTAAAGAAGGTATTGAATTAATTGCTAAGATTGTTGATGAAGAAGGCTCTGCCGAAGGTAATATCGTAACTATCGCTGATAAAGACGGTATCTGGTACATGGAAATTTTATCTGGCCACCAATATGTAGCGATGAAATTCCCAGATGATAAATTCGCAGTATTCCCTAACACTTTCTATCTAGGTCATGTTGATTTAACTGATAAAGAAAATGTCATTGCTTCAGCTGATGTTGAAAAGCTTGCTAAAGAAGCTAAAACTTATAAAGAAGTTGATGGTCAATTCCATATCTCTCAATCATACAATCCACCAATGGATGATGCAAACAGATCACGTACCTTCTCAGGTATTAAATCTCTCGACCCAGATTCTAAAGTAACCTACAAAGATGATAATTTTGAATTACTTCAAAGTACTGATAAAAAATTCACTTTAGAAGATGCCATTAAACTTCAACGTAACCGTTTTGAAGGTTTAGAATTGAAACCTTTAGATCAAATGGAACTTGATGGCAAAGGAAAACCTAAATCTAAAGAGGCTGTCAAAGGCTATGCTTATCCAATTTCAAATCCAAACGTTATGGAAGCACATGTTTTCCAACTTAAAGATGGTATTCCAGCAGAACTAGGTGGTGGTGTTATGTGGTTATCAATTGGTAGCCCAAGAAATGCACCATATCTTCCATACTTAGGAAATATCACTAAAACTTATGAAGCATATCAGGAAACTAGCACTAAATACAATAAAGATTCTTGGTATTGGACAATTTCACACATCAATGATATGGCTGCTAAATATCCTAAAAAATTCGGCACATCAGTTGTTGACGAAATGAAGGAATTAGAAAAAACTTGGATGACTGAACAAGATCAAATTAACAAAGAAGTTAGTGATTTACAGCAATCTGATCCAACAGCCGCTCAAGAAAAAGCAGACCAATCTTCAATGGACCGTGCTGAAAAAACATTCAAACGTCTAAAAGAAATTGAAAGCAAAATGGAAAAACAAGTTCAAAAAAACATAAAGTCAAATAAAAAATAAACAATAAAAGCCCTTAAGAATTCTTAAGGGCTTTTAAGGAGGTTATGAAATTTTTCTCCTTGGTAATGCAAGAAGAAATAGAGATAACCTAATTATAGGCAGACTGACTTAAAGTTAGCTTAAACTTTTAGTTTCTATCTTTTTTTAATTTTTTTGATAAAGCTAAGCCGGTAACCAAGAGTATTGAACTTGAAACAATTGCAGAGAAGCTAGAAGCTTTGTCTCCGGTTGTTGGAAGCTGCGCTTCTTTAACAGGAGTTTTCTCTTTTGGAGTTGCAACTGTTAGAATTTCCTTCTTAGTATCTTTCACAACCACAGGTTGAGGTTTAGCTTCTGGTTTTGAAGGCTCTGCTGGATTTTCATCTGGTGTTTCGGGAGCAACATAAGTTCCTTCTTCAATCATTCTATTTTGAGCATCAATAATTACAGGATTACCATATTGAACATTAGTAAAATGGCTATTTGCCCCATCTTGGATGAAATCATAAGATTGAACAGACTGAGTAGTTTGACCATCTTCACCAGGAGTCACAACAACTTGTGTACCTTTTAGTAAAGTTGGATTATCACGATACTCTGTTTGGTAAGCAATTGCTGTTACTTTATCAACACCAACTTTGTATTGAACAATCATTGGTTTCATTGGTGTTACAGTAGTTGTCGTTGTTGCTGGAGTAATCACTCCAGTTGTTGGATCTAATATGTAAGTTGTTGCTGTGCTGACAAGTCCTGCTTGTCCATTATCAACAACCTTAACTTGCCAGTCAGCTAATGAATTGTCTGTAACTTCTTGATAAACCACTGTTATAGCCACTGCCGTATCAGTGCTTGTTGGTTGAGTACCTTTAGTAATAATTTGGTCCTGCACAGCTGTGTCAGAAATAACAGTTTCTGTAGCTACCAATTGATTATTAGCATCTAATGAATAGGTAATTCTCACTGTTTTTTGACCATCAGCGCCTGCCTTTACGACATCTGTTTGACCAGTTGGATCATATACTTTATTTGGATCGGCAACATATATTGTCTTATAAGCAGTTGTCATTGTGGAATCTGTTGGCATTGCTCCATAAATAACTTGACCATTGATAGGAGCTTTTTGCGTAATAGTTGTCACATAAGGAACAACAGTTGCTGTTCTTGGGTATTCAAATAATTTATTAAAGAGACTAGCAAAGTAGAATTCAGTAGCTGCAAATGGACTATAGCCTGTCCCATTACCTGGATCATATGCATCACCAGTATATGGATTTGGAACATAAGTAGCATATGGTGAACCAAATAGACGGTGCATAATATACTGACTTAATACTTCAGCAAACGCTTCAGAACTATTATCTCTATAGTAAGGCCAAACATCACTACGATCAAAATAGGTATGGTAGATATCTAAAAATTCTTGTGTATCAGATAAGGCCGGAACAGTGTCAAGAGTACCATCAGTATTTCTATCACTTGTCTCAACATATAAACCACTCTTGAAGTCGATAATATGAGTCATTTCATGGAGAACAGTTTCCATCAAACTAGTATTGCTTGCCTCATATTTCAAAGCAATTGATTGGGCAGCTGAATTTGCTAAACCTAAGGTTCCCTGGAATTTCATTGTCATAAATTACCAAGTCAGCAATGATACGCTGTAACTCCTCAGGGAGAGCATGAATTCTGGCTTCAAAATCAGCTTTTTGTGTATCAGACATCATTGTCGTATTACTGTAATCAATTGACGTAGAAATACTGCCTTTATAATTATTATAGCGACGTGTTAATGAATTGAACCGGTCAGTAATATATTCATATCTGTCTGCTGTTGCGTTGTCCATGAACCAAGTGCTTCTAACTCTTGTTCAGCTAGTATGGCACGTTGATAATCTGCCTTGATATCAGCATAAAAGGCATCATTGATAATATTACTGTTATCATATCTCAAAAAGTCATCTGTCGATGTTGATAAATCTTCTGGTACTATTTCTATACCATAGTCTTGTGCGGATGCTGTCCACATATCTTCTTGAGCTGTTGTCAACAAACGTGAATAGAATGCCGCATCATCTGTCAAACCAAGCAAACTACGTAATTGTGTATCTGTTGGGTCTGACATTTCAGCCGTGATTGTTCTAATATATCTTGTTTGTGTAGTTGTTCCATCAGGATTGGTTACTGTTAGATACTCATATATATAGTTCTAACTGTATTGAGCAAGTTCACGAACAGTTGATTCAGTAGTATTATAATCAGCAGTCAACGGAGGTCTATCCACAAACAATGTATCAAGAACAATCCGATCACTTGGTAATGTCTGAGTTGTATCAACATGATAGAAAGTTTGGTCTATCCATTTATAACTATCATCATAGACAGCCTGGCTGGCTGGATCTGTTGTTTCTGTTTGAATAATATTAGTTGTTGTAGTTGTTTTAGTCCCATCTTGGCCAAGAATAATTACATCGGTGACAACTGGTTTTGTGACATCAATACTATATTCAGTTATAGCTGGTGCAATCATCTCTGTCGTTGTTGTTGGCATTATCCCCATCACAATAACAGTTTCTGTAGGCTCAATCCGTTGGACTGTAGACACGCCATTTACTGTAGTTGTAATCAATTTACCATCAGTTCCTTGAGTCTGTACTGCTTGGTAACCTTCAGGCTGAGTATCATCAGATACATAACGAATAGGACTAGCAATGACCGTTTCTGTAACAACTGAATCACCAACTGCAGCAGCTGTAACATCTGGACTAAGTGTTGTAGCTGTCGAAGTATCTGTTAGGGTAATTGTTGCAGCTTTCTCAACTACTTTAGTGGTTATTGCAGGCGCCTCAGCGACGAGGGATGGGGTGGTTGCTACAGTAACGTCTGCAACAGTTTCATCAGCGGCTATCATTTGTGTTGTTAGCATAACACCTAATTAAACACTTCCTACTCCAAGAAGCGTTTTTCTAATGCTAAAAATTTGTTTTTTATCCCTAAACATGGCGGTCTCTCTCCATTTTTAATTTTTCTATTTATTCACTTTGATTGTAGCACATAGCACTACCCTTTACAAAATAATTTAAAAATAAAATTAAAAAGAAGTCGCATTGTGCAACTTCTTTTATTATAGTAATAAATTCTTATTAGATACTACATCATTCCACCCATCATATTAGGGTCCATTCCACCTGGCATAGCTGGCCCAGCTGGCTCTGGTTTAGTAGCTACAACTGCTTCAGTAGTAAGAATAAGACTGGCCACTGATGCTGCATTTTGTAATGCAGAACGTGTTACTTTAACTGGATCAATAATTCCTGTCTCAATCATATCAACCCATTCACCATTGGCAGCATTGAAACCAGTTCCTTTAGGACTGTTTTTCAAACGATCGATGACAACTGACCCCTCATAACCTGCATTATAAGCAATTTGACGAACTGGTTCTTCAAGGGCACGAAGGACAATGTTACGACCAGTCGCATTATCACCTTCAAGTTCTAGAGCTTGAACTTTCTCAATCACTGAAATAAAGGCAGTTCCTCCACCAGCTACGATCCCTTCTTCAACAGCAGCACGAGTAGCATTCAAAGCATCTTCAATGCGGAGCTTCATTTCTTTCAACTCAGTTTCTGTCGCAGCACCAACCTTGATAACTGCCACACCACCCGCTAACTTAGCTAGACGTTCTTGCAATTTCTCACGGTCGAACTCAGACGTTGTTGTTTCTAATTGGGATTTAATTAGGCCAACACGATTGGCAATAGCATCCGCACCGCCAGAACCTTCAACAATAACTGTTGAATCTTTATCCACAGAGATTTTAGCTGCTTGGCCTAGCGCTGCTATTGTCGCATCCTTAAGCTCTAAACCAAGCTCTTCAGTAATCACAGTTCCACCTGTTAGAATGGCAATATCCTCTAACATAGCCTTACGACGGTCGCCAAATCCTGGTGCTTTAACGGCAACAACATTAAATGTTCCGCGAATTTTATTTAAAACTAATGTTGGTAAGGCTTCACCATCAACATCATCAGCAATAATCAATAATGGGCGGTTTGTTTTTAAGACTTCTTCTAAGAGTGGAAGAATTTCTTGAATGTTTGATACTTTTTTATCAGTGATCAAAATAAATGGATTTTCTAAGTCAGCAACCATTTTTTCGTTGTCTGTTACCATGTATTGAGAAAGGTAACCACGGTCAAACTGCATTCCTTCAACTACTTCTAGCTCAGTTTCCATTCCACGTGATTCTTCAATAGTGATGACACCATCATTGCCAACACGTTCCATGGCTTCGGAAATGTACTCTCCAACTTTTTCTGAACGTGAAGAAACAGCCGCAACTTGCGCAATGGCTTCTTTTCCTGTAACTGGTTGGGCAATTACTTTTAGTTCTTCGACAGCTGTCGCTGCAGCTAATTCAATCCCACGTCGAATACCAATTGGATTGGCACCTGCAGTAACATTCTTTAGTCCTTCACGAACAATTGCTTGAGTCAATACAGTTGCAGTTGTTGTTCCATCACCAGCAATATCATTGGTTTTTGAAGCAACTTCTGACACTAGTTTTGCTCCCATATTTTCAAAATGATCTTCTAACTCAATTTCTTTAGCAATTGTAACCCCATCATTAGTGATCAATGGTGATCCAAATGCCTTCTCAAGAACTACATTACGACCTTTAGGGCCTAATGTAACTTTGACAGTGTCAGCTAAAATATCGACACCTCTGACCATTGCTGCACGCGCATCTGCTGAGAATTTAATATCTTTTGACATAATTATCCTTCTTTCTTATCCTTATCTATACTGTATATTAGTCAATAATGGCTAAAATATCTGATTCACGAATAACAGTTACAGTCTCCTCATCGAGGATAACATCCAAACCAGGATTCTCAACTAAAACTTTGTCACCAACTTTGACAACTGGAGGAACTAAATCACCTGTAATGGTACGCAATCCTGTCTCACTAACAGCAAGAACCGTAGCTTTTTTAGTTGATTCTTTATGAGCTCCAGCAAGAACAAAGCCGCCAACAGTTTGTTCTTTTTCTTCTTCAAATTTCACGACCACGCGGTCACCTAAAGGTTTTATCATGTGTATGCCTCCTATTAATTACTAGAAATTTAGCACTCTCTTATAGATAGTGCTAACTTACTCTATTATTTTATCACTTGGTCAAAAATAGTCAAGAAAAAAATACTTAGTTATAAAGCAAAAATTTCAATAGTTTAAATATTTTGGTTTTTCCAACTAGACAAAAAGACTGAGTGTCATCCTCAGCCTTTTATTTATTCTATGTCAAATTTTAATTTGCCATGGGACATTCCTATTTTCAACTGGTGTCCACTAGATAAGTCGCCAGAAAGAATCAATTCTGACAGTTTATCTTCAATATGCGTTTGTATCGTTCTTCGGAGTGGTCTTGCCCCCATCTCCACATCATAGCCTTCCTCTGAGAGATAGTTGAGGGCCGATGGTTGAATTTTCAGACTAACGCCTTTTTCCGCCAAATTAGTAACTAATGGTTTAACCATAATCATCACTACTTCTTTCATATCCTCTTGACTGAGGCTATGGAAGACTACCTTCTCATCTATCCTGTTAATGAATTCTGGTCTGTAGGATTTCTTCAATTCTTCCAAAATTCGTTTTTCCATGGCTTGGTGGTCTTGAGAAATATCTTTGGCACCAAAACCAACTGTTTTATCATCACGTAAGGCCGTCGCGCCCAAGTTACTAGTCATAATAATAATGGTGTTTGAGAAATCAACGCGACGCCCGCGACTGTCTGTTAACATCCCATCATCTAGAACTTGCAATAGGACATTAAAGATATCCGGATGGGCTTTTTCAACTTCATCAAATAGTAGAACAGAATAAGGTTTATTTCTAACCTTTTCTGTCAGTTCGCCACCTTCTTCATAGCCGACATAGCCTGGAGGTGCCCCATTTAATCGACTAGCTGCAAATTTTTCCATATACTCGGACATATCGAATCGAATTAGTGCTGACTCATCATCAAAGAGAACTTCTGCTAAAGCTTTTGCTAATTCTGTTTTACCAACTCCCGTTGGCCCTAAGAACATGAATGAACCAATAGGTCGTCTGCCTGTTCTAATTCCTGACTGATTGCGACGAATTGCCCGTGATATTGCTGATACAGCATCTTCTTGACCAATCACACGCTTATGCAATTCTTTTTCCAAGTTAAGATATTTTTTGCTATCTGCTTGGGTTAGTTTTTCAACAGGAATTCCTGATAACTTGCTTAGTGTAGACATGATATTATCTTCAGTCACTAGTGTAGGCTTTGCAGATTTGTTATTAACTTGAGCTTTCAATAGTTTTGAAACTGTTTTGAAATCCTTCTCTAGAATAGCTTGATCAATTGGTGTTAAGATGGAAGCTTTTTCTTTTTTGACTAACCCTTGAACCGTTGCACTTGCTTCATCTAATAAGTCAATGGCTGAATCAGGAAGATTTTTACTGGTTAAATAGCGATGAGCTACCTTAACAGCCGTCTTGACCGCTTGGTCTGAAATTGAAACATTATGGAAACGTTCATAAGATCCTTTTAGTCCTAACAAAATTTGATAAGCATCTTCCAAATTTGGTTCTTCGATAAGCACTTTCGCAAAACGACGAGATAAAGCTGCATCTTTTTCAATATGTTTTTGATACTCTTCTTGTGTTGTCGCACCTACCATATGGAGCGTTCCACGTGATAAAGCAGGTTTTAAAATATTTGCTGCATCTAAAGTACTGTCAATCCCACTACCAGAACCCATGATTGTATGTAGTTCATCAACAAAAAGAATAATCTGACCATCCGTCTCAATATCGTCGATGATTTGATTCATTCTTTCTTCGAAGTCCCCACGGAAACGTGTACCCGCAACAACACTCATCATATCTAATTCCAAGACCCGCATATCTTGCAATTCATAAGGAATTGATCCATTGGCAATCCGTTGAGCTAGTCCATAAGCTAAGGCTGTCTTACCAACACCAGCATCTCCAACTAGTACAGGATTGTTCTTGGTTTTACGACTGAGAACCTGAATCATCCGTGTGATTTCTTTATCTCTGCCGATAACTGGTTCTAATAATCCTTGGTTGGCCATTTCCGTTAGGTCTCTGGTGAAATCTGACAAGTCTCCAGCTGTACTAGCCGGCTTCATCATGTCAGAAAAAGATCCAGCACCTTTGGCTTTTTTAGGTTTTCGTAACTCATGAATAGCTTTAATTGTTTCTTTACTATATGCCGCCTGTATTTCAATAGCTTTTCTGAGATCAGCAAGCTTTGGTTGTCCTTGTCCATCATCCTTAATTTTGAAGCCAGCCATCTCTAAGAGTCGGGCAGCCATAATATCTGGATTTAACAAAATTGCAAAAAGAACATGCTCTGAACCTACTTCAGAAGCATTTGTAACCAAACTTATCATTTCAGAAAACTTAAGAATATTGGTTAAAGTCTTGGACTGACCTAAGAAATGTACTTCTTTAATATCATCTTGAGGACTTTTTCCCACGGCCAAAATTGCAGCTGCTTCATATTCTTCTTCTGAAATTTTATTATTAAATTCACTAAAAACTAATCCTGCTAGGGAACCTTCTTCTTTCACCATTGCTAAGAGAATATGCCAGGTCTCCAAATGCGAACTGCCAAAGCGAGCTGCTTGGTACTGGGCCTGTTTAAATATCTCTTGCATCTTTATTGAGTAATCAATCATTAATGCTTCCCTTTCTATCAATACGACGTAACAAACGATATAACATCTTTGCACGGATGCTTGGAGCATCTTCACCTAATACATCGTCCGTCGCCATAGCAAGAACAATGTTTCCTTCTCGCTCAGTAATAAGATTTTCATCAAAAAGCATTTGAATCGAATCTGTAAACACTTGTTGGCTAACGCGTTCACCAAGCATTGCATTCATGGAACCAATTAATTGGTGCTTATCTGAAAAATGCACCTTGGCAATACGAATATAACCGCCGCCACCGCGTTTGCTCTCTACTTCATAACCACGACTTTCAGTAAAGCGCGTTTTGATGACATAATTTATCTGACTAGGTACAACCTGAAAAGAGTCAGCTAATAAAGACCGTTTAATTTCTGCAATCCCAGATTGCTCCAGAAGTTCTTTGATATACTCTTCAATACTATCCGATGTGTTTTTACTTGGCATAATCTCACTCCCTTAATTAATACTTACTCATTCACAAGGTTGTTTCCCTATTTGACTAAAACTGACTTTAATTATAACAAATTGCTATCCTTAAAAGCAAATGGAAATATCTGACTATATTAAACAAAAAAATGAGCACCAGAAGGTACTCATCATTTATGCATGTTTAATTGTAAATTACAATTTAACGATGTTTACTGCTTGAGGGCCACGTTGACCTTCTTCAACATCAAATTCCACTTTTTGTCCTTCATCTAAAGATTTGAAACCATTAGATTGGATAGCTGAAAAATGTGCGAAGACATCTTGCCCGTTTTCAGTTGAAATAAAACCGAAACCTTTTTCAGCGTTAAACCATTTAACTGTACCTTGTGCCATAATCATCTACTTCCTTTCCATAAATTCTTGTGTAAAAATAGAGAGAAACGATGATGTGGAACACATATACTAACTCACAAACTAATTTACTAGTCAAGTGTATCAAACTGTTATAGTAAAGTCAAGAAAAAACATTAAAAGCGCTTTTAAAATAAAGTGAATAGAAAACGCTTTTTTATTTTGCTAGAGTTTTTTCTTGAGTTAATTTATTTTCTAGGCTAAAATGTGTCATAAAGAGATTAAATTTGTTTTATTTTAAAAACAAGTTATCATCTAAAATATATTATAGTTATAAGGAACAGAAGCTTGTTTCTAGGGAGTACAAATATTGACAGAGTCAAATATTATTAGTCGTGTTCAAGAAATGCGTCAAAAATACCTTTACGATAAAATGGAAACAGCTGACTGCGGAGATTTCACTTGCAAAGATCTTAAAAAAGCTAAGAAAATCAAGAAAAAATTGATTGGCTTAGAAAAAGAGCGTTGTCACAAACTGATTGAGCATGAGGATATTTCATTAATTGATCAAAAGATTGCTTTGTTAAAAGAAGAATTCCGCAAAGAAAGTAACTCTAAACAAGGTCAGGACACCCCTTAATATGTCAATTCCAATACTGGTCATTACCTTCCTCCTTTCGCTCATTTTATCAAATGTGATCAATCGGATTTTTCCACAAATCCCCCTACCTGCCATTCAGCTCTTTTTCGGAATCCTGTTTGGCATTTTTAATAAAGGTCACCATTTAATCATTGATCCAGAAATCTTCTTAGCCTTTGTCATTGCCCCCCTTAACTTTCGAGAAGGTCAGGAAAGTGATGTCAAAAGCTTTATCCGTTCAAGAGGTTTAGTTCTCTATTTAATCTTACCTGCTGTCATGATTAGCACAATTGTTATGGGTTATGGTATCAAAACCTTACTTCCGGTCGAATTACCATTAGCCCTCTGTTTTGCCATGGGAGCGGCCCTAGCGCCAACCGATGCCGTAGCCTTCCTATCCTTGGCCAAACGCTTCAAATTCCCCAATCGGATAAAAAACACCTTAACTTCTGAGGGTTTGTTGAATGATGCTAGTGCACTTGTTGCTTTTCAGTTTGCACTAACAGCCTTGGTCACAGGCTATTTTTCCCTAGCCGATGCAGGCTTAAATCTACTTTTTTCAATTTTGGGTGGAATTGTTATTGGTTTAATCTTTGCTCTACTCAACAGAATCTTTCTGTCGGTGCTTGAAAAATTTGATGCAGCAGACGTGACTGGTGCGCTTCTGTTAGAATTAACTCTCCCATTTGTCGTTTACTTCATTGCACACATGCTTCATGTCTCAGGTATCATTGCCGTCGTTGTAGCCGGTGTGATGCAAGCAAATCGGATAAAAAAAGTTACCCTCTTTGATGCGCAAGTTGACCGCGTCACAAATATTATCTGGGAAACCATTAATTTTATACTAAATGGTTTAGTCTTCATTATTTTTGGCGTCGAACTAACCCAATTTACTGGGCCCCTTTTAGCTAGTCCAAGTTATAGCAATGTCTACCTACTTTTTATCGTGGTTATTTTGACAGCTTTCCTATTCCTTATAAGATACCTAACAATTATCATTTACTTCTTTTTCAGAAGTCGTAAGTACCACAAAGCTTTTAAAAAATACTTACCTACTGTTAATCTTCTGACTTTTTCAGGAGTTAAAGGGAGTGTTTCTTTAGCCATTATCCTTTTAATTCCGCAGATTGATACTTACAAAAATTCATTGACTTTGTTTACAGTCGGTGCAATTACATTGCTTAGTTTTTTGATTGGCTTACTGGTTCTACCCCACTTAGCGCCTGTTGCTCGGTCGACAGAGAACTATTTAACTAAGATTGATATTTTAACGTCAGTTGTCAAAAAATTAGAGACAGAAGGACAAAAAGCTCAAGCAAATCAAGCTGGATTATACTATGTCTTAGATGCCTATAACCGTCGGATTGAGAATCTAATCTTGGAACAAGAGCCAAATAATGTCAAGGAGGAATTAGCTGAGTTACAACTGCTGATGCTTGCTATTGAAAATGAAGGACTAGAACACGCCTTTCGCCACAAAGATATTACAATTTTTGAGTATCGGATTTATCAAACCTACCTAAAATCAATGGAACGTCAAGTTAACCGAAGTTTTATCTCAAGTTTTAATTATTCCTTTACCATTTTGCTCCGTGTTATTCGACATGTCATTCATGAGATGTGGTCTGTCGGTAGCGACTTGAAATCGAGTTTGACCAGTTTACAAAAAGCTAGAATCCGTTTATCTGAAGAAAATCGGGACCATTTGACGGATTTATATTTAGCTAATATAGAATTAATCCTCGAATCACTGGAAGACTTAGAAGGCTTTTACAATTCGTCATTAGTTAATTTTTTACAGAATCAAAGGATTCAAAATGCTGAATTGATGAAGTCTGGACTTTTTGTTGAGCGGGTGATTGCTAACTTTATCCCAGATTCTAGCGGTGAACGGATTCATGGTTACTATCTGGAACGACAAACGATTCATGAATTTGAAGTTGCTGGTCATATCACAGCTAGAGAAGCACAACAACTTCGTGATGAAGTTAATGAATTAGAAAGCTATTCTCTGCGTGATAATTCACCAAACTTTGTCTACGATATCATAAATTATCGACACCAATTGAAGTAACTTGAAGTTACTTCTTTTTTGATGAGCAAATCTTTTGTTTTATTACTAATTAGTGATAATATATAGGTAGAAAAATGATTTGTTATATTAGGAGGTATTATATGACTCAAACAAACTTACTTGGCATCCATCATGTTACGGCGATGACCAATAGTGCTGAAGCAAATTATCGTTTTGTGACGGAAATTTTAGGAATGCGTCTGGTCAAAAAGACTGTTAATCAGGATGATATTCATACTTATCATACATTCTTCGCAGACGACATGGGTTCAGCTGGGACAGATATGACTTTCTTTGATTTTCCCAATAATCCAAAGGGCGTCCGTGGTACAAACGGAATTACCCGGATTGGACTTCGAGTGCCAAATGACGCAGCACTAGATTATTACTTAAATCGTTTTAACCAGTTTGGAGTCAAACATGATGGTATCATCGACCTATTTGGTCATAAAGCTCTCCCATTTGAAGAAGAAGATGGCCAACGCTATCAATTAGTTTCTGATCAACACAATTCGGGAGTTCCTGCTGGTCAACCTTGGAAGAATGGTCCCGTACCTTCGGATAAAGCAATCTACGGCTTAGGACCAATTGAAATCACGGTTTCTTACTTTGATGACTTCAAAAACTATTTAATCCAAGTCTATGGAATGCGTATCCTGGAAGGTGAATCAGATTACGCTATCTTAGAAGTTGCCAAAGGTGGACATGGCGGGCAAGTTATCTTACGTCACAAGGAAAGTGACCAACAAGAAATGCAAGGTTATGGTTTGGTCCATCACGTGGCCTTCCGACTTGCTGACCAAGAAGCTATCAAACATTGGGCCGAAAAATATAATGCCTTGGGTATCATGAGCTCAGGACTAGTTGATCGCTTCTATTTCCAAGCCCTCTATTCGCGAATTGGTCATATATTACTTGAGCTTTCTACTGATGGACCAGGCTTCATGACAGATGAACCCTATGAAACTTTAGGCGAAGCCTTATCACTTCCGCCATTTTTAGAACCAAAACGTCATTTTATTGAAGCGGCCATTAGACCCTTTGATACTAAAAGATCCTAAGGAGGCAAAGGATGCCCACAATCACATCAATTCACCATATTAGTGCCATGGTTGGCGACGTTAACAAAAACATCCACTTTTACAGAGACTTGCTCGGCCTAAAACTGGTCAAACAGACCGTCAATTTTGACGACCCTAGCCACTACCACCTCTATTACAGTAGCCCCCATAACCACCAAGGTTTGCTAACTTTTTTCCCTTTAGGAAATAGCAAAGCTGGTCAAATCGGTAGTGGACAAGTCGGACGTATTGCTCTCAGCGTTCCCAAAAATGCATTAGATTTTTGGCGTCAAAAATTGAAGAAGGCTAACATTGCTTTCCAAGAAAGCCAATGGGGAACGAAGCCTGCCTTGTTCTTTAGTGACCTTGATAACCTAGATATAGCCCTAGTAGCAACAAGCGACAAGAGTCAGAATCCATCAATCACCGGACTCCACGGTTCCTATTTACTCTCTTCTAACTATAAAGCTAGTCAAGAATTTCTCCAAAAAAACTTGGGGCTTGCACCTGCTTTTGAAGACGGTTTAACAATATCATTCACCTTTAAAAGTGATTCTGAACAGGAAATCATTATTCCCAAGGTTAATTATCAACGAGGAGAAATGGGACCAGGAACCGTTCACCATATTGCTTGGCTGGTCAATGATTTAGAAGAGCTGAAAGCAAAACAAACGCAACTAACCGACCAAGGTTTCAATGTCACTGTTATCCGTGACCGCAAATATTTCCAATCCATTTACTTAAGAGAACCTGGTAAGGTAATCTTTGAATTCGCCACAAAAGTTCCAGGTTTGACAGTTGATGAGCCTGTCGATTCTTTGGGTCAAAACTTACAACTGCCATCTAGACTTGAGCAGAAGCGCCAGCAACTGATTCAGAATTTGGAGCCACTTGATTTATAAACTTAGAAAGGATCCTTATGATTTCTATTGAAGCATCTCAATTATCAGCCAAAGATCAATATAAGATTTTGATTGGTAGTGTCATTCCTCGGCCAATTGCCTTTTTATCAACTCTCTCTGCTGAGGGGATTGTTAATTTGGCTCCTTTTAGCTTTTATAACATTGTCTCTTATGATCCAGCTATCTTATCCGTCAGCATTCAACGCAAAAATGGTCAACCAAAAGATACCACTATCAATATACTTGAGCGTGGCGAAGCTGTTATTCATAGTGTGTCCAGTCATAATTTAGAAGCTGTCAATCAGGCTGCAAAAGAGCTGGCGCATAATGAAAGTGAACTTAATCTAACTGGCATGACCATGATTGACTCCTCGACAATTAGAACGCCTGGGGTTAAAGAGTCAGCTATTCGTTTTGAGACTAAGCTTTACCAACACGTTCCAATCAAAGGGGCGGATGAGCAGATTATAGCGGACCTCCTACTACTGTCGGTTCAAGCTTATCATTTAGAAGATGCCTTATATCAGAAAACCCACGTCTTAGCTGATCAACTCGATCCTATCAGCCGTTTAGCCGGAAATGACTATGCCAAGCTTGGTCAAACCCTGACCATCCCACGACCCTAGGAGGAATTATGAAATCACTCTTCAAATCTGGACAACCAAATCAACCCACCTTAGTGCTCTTGCATGGAACAGGTGGTGACGAAAAAGATCTATTACCAATTGCCAACTACCTCAATCCTAATGCTACGGTCCTCTCCCTGCGGGGCGATGTTTCGGAGAATGGTGCTCTGCGCTTTTTTAAACGAAAAGCGGAAGGACAGTTTGATCTGGACGTCCTTGAGATGCGAGGGCAAAGCCTAACAGAATACATTATCACCAAAAGCCAAGAAAAAGATTTTAAACTAGATAACCTAGTCCTCGTCGGCTTCTCAAATGGTGCAAATATGGCAATTAATTTATTATTGCAAGAAGATAGTCCTTTTAGACAAGCTATCCTGATGGCTCCCATGTATCCACTGGAGCCCAGACATAGCACGCCCTATGTTAAAAAAACACAAGTCTTCATTTCAATGGGTCAAGATGACCCTATTGTTTCACTAGCAGACAGCCAACATGTAGTCGATCTTTTTGAAGAAAGACAAGCTAAAATCATTAGTTTTTGGGTTCGCAGTCACCAAATCACGCAAGCCAGTTTGCAAGCTGCCAAAGAATGGCTAAACAAACTATAAAAAAGTCTGGACTTAGGGGTCCAGACTTTTTTATTCATTTAAGGA
The DNA here is from genome assembly GCF_000187935.1 of Streptococcus parauberis NCFD 2020. Lineage (NCBI taxonomy): Bacteria > Bacillati > Bacillota > Bacilli > Lactobacillales > Streptococcaceae > Streptococcus > Streptococcus parauberis. The sequence goes on along the minus strand of NZ_AEUT02000001.1, from coordinate 2,072,758 downwards.
ATGATGTTTGCCTAAGCTGATAGCATCTGCTTCTTTCATCTCAACAACATTTTCAAGTTTAGTTGTTGACGGCATGCTTTCTTTATAATACCAATAAGCATCTGAAGTCCCATGGCTAGCTACATAGACAATTCGATTTGGATCTTGAGCTGGTGCTTGTGCTTCCAAACTAGATGAAGGCTGAGCTGGAACAGTTTTTTGATTTTCGACCACTTGAGCTTTTGCGACTAGGCCTTGGGCCTTCCCATCAACATAATTAATGGTTGCATTCGGAGACTGATTTTCTAAAGCTACTTTTGTAATGCCGTAAGCATCCACTGACTCTTTGTCGCCACCTAAAGAAATTTGTAAAAGCTGGCCCTCCTGATCAATCCCAACATACTGCAACTCAACTTGACGCGGAATTAATTCATCTCCTTGATAAATAGCCTTAACCTGGTAGTCTAACCAATAATTAGGGTGATTAGCTAACCAGCTGTCAAGAAGATTTTCATAATAGAGAATCCCTTCCTCATTGCCAGAATCCATGCCCGCATAATTCCCCGAATTGAGCCAAGCAGTCATTGGTACGAGATTCTTACCATCCTCTTCTAAGCCACTGAATTGATAACCCACTAAGTGCCCACGATTCATTAACCAAGCTTCCTTAGTTCCATCACCAAATGGAAATTTAAAGTTATGCCAGCCAACTGGATTATAAGAAATGCGGTTCTTACGTTTATTCACCGGCTCATCAGCATCCCGTAACTGAATGTGCCCCAAAGTTGCACGGCCCAAGCGATCCAATGGAGCTAAATAAAGCTGTTTTTTCTTTGTAAATTCTAAAAGGCCATTACTTTGGAATTGACTCGCGCTGATTTGACTTTCTTCTTTATTTATAGAAGACGAACTAGTATTTAGCTGACTAGAACTAGTGGCAGTGCTAGTAGAATCAGTAGAGCTACTTTCAGGCTTACTACTACTAGAAACTAGGTTTGACTGATTCCAATCCTTATTCTTGCCTGAAGTTGTTTGAGAGTTTGACACTAATCCTGTCAGAGCAAAGCAGCACAAAGCTGCTACCAAGACAGCGCCTGCTCGCTTCCAATTTTTTTGAAACAGCGCAAAATAGGTACTTGCGGCTAGGCCAATCGCCCCTAGAAAAGGTAATAGTACAACTAAAAGAGACAATAAAAAGACCCAAAGAATAATTTTCCCAAGTCCTAACTGTGATCTCCCTGATTTTCTTTTCATAATCTAACTTCCTAATAAATAATAGAAAAAATAAAAAAAGCATCCCGACGAATGCTTGGATGAAGGCGGTAGACGGATTTGAACCGACGATCAAGCTTTTGCAGAGCCGTGCCTTACCACTTGGCTATACCGCCACAACAGTAATAATTTTACCCTAAATTCCAGTAAAGGTCAAGATAAATTTAACTTCAATATAGGATCAAAAAAACTTTTGGAATTTTTTTCTAACCTAGTTCAATATTTTTAACAATTAGAATCATTCTAAATATTGCAACAGTGCTATTTAAATTATTTCTAATTTAAGAACAATCTCATACCACTAGAATTTTCTGATAATTGCCCTGTTTTACTAGCTTTTTTCAATAGACTTTTATTATTTCTTTGCCTATAATACAAGTATAAAAAAGAAGGAGGACTTGTAAATGCCTTTAGTCGGAAAAGAAATTCTTGAATTTTCAGCGGACGCATATCATAATGGCGAGTTTATCACTGTTACTAGTGAGGATATTAAAGGGAAATGGGCAATTTTCTGTTTCTACCCTGCAGATTTCTCTTTTGTTTGTCCAACTGAACTTGGTGACTTACAAGATCAATATGCATCTCTTAAATCATTAGGTGTTGAAGTCTACTCAGTTTCTACAGATACTCACTTTGTCCATAAAGCATGGCATGATGACTCTGAAGTTGTTGGAAAAATTGAGTATACAATGATTGGTGACCCTTCACATAAAATTTCAGAAGCTTTCGAGGTCTTATCAGAAGACGGCTTAGCTCAACGTGGAACATTTATCATTGATCCAGATGGCATCATCCAAATGATGGAAATCAATGCCGATGGTATCGGACGTGATGCAAGCACTCTAATTGACAAAATCCATGCTGCTCAATATATTCGTCAACATCCAGGTGAAGTATGTCCCGCTAAGTGGAAAGAAGGATCTGAAACATTAACTCCAAGTCTAGATTTAGTTGGTAAAATTTAGTTAATTTTTTTCAATAGATAAGGAGGGAATTTATGTCGCTTACTCCAGATATTAAGAACCAACTCAAACAATACCTTGATCTATTAGAATCTGATATTGTCTTTCAAGCAAACCTTGGTGATGATCAAAATTCTAAAAACGTAAAAGAGTTTTTAGAAGAAATAGCAAACATGTCTAGTAAAATTACCATCGAGGAAAAATCACTAACTAGACAACCCAGTTTTAAAATTGCCCAATTAGATAAAGAAAGTGGTGTTGAATTTGCTGGTATTCCACTCGGACATGAATTCACATCATTTGTTTTAGCTTTGTTACAAGTTTCTGGTCGACCACCAAAGATTGAACAAGAGCTGGCGAATCAAATTAAAGCAATTGATAAAGAGCTTCATTTTGAAACTTATGTTAGTTTATCATGTCATAATTGTCCTGATGTAGTACAGGCATTTAATATCATGTCAGTCTTAAATCCTAAGATTTCACACACCATGATTGAAGGTGGCATGTTCCAAGACGAGGTTAAAGAAAGAGGAATCATGGCCGTCCCAACGGTCTACCTAGATAACCAAGTCTTTTCTTCAGGACGTACCACTGTTGAACAGCTATTGGAAAAGATTACCGGCCCAGCCTCTGCTGACAATTTTTCAGAAAAAGGCGTATATGATGTCCTTGTCATTGGCGGTGGCCCTGCGGGCAATAGCTCTGCAATCTACGCTGCGCGTAAAGGACTGAAAACTGGCCTTCTAGCTGAAACTTTCGGTGGACAAGTAATGGAGACTGTCGGCATTGAAAATATGATTGGTACTCTTTATACTGAAGGTCCTAAATTAATGGCCCAAATTGAAGAGCATACAAAATCTTATAATGTTGATATTATCAAAGTTCAGTTAGCTACTTCGATTGCTAAAAAAGAAGATTTAATTGAAGTAACACTTGCTAATGGTGCTGTATTACAAGCTAAAACAGCAATCCTAGCCCTTGGGGCAAAATGGCGTAACATCAATGTTCCAGGTGAAGATGAGTTCCGTAACAAAGGGGTGACCTACTGTCCACATTGTGACGGACCACTATTTGAAGGAAAAGATGTTGCTGTTATAGGTGGCGGTAATTCAGGTATGGAAGCTGCCTTAGACTTAGCTGGTTTATGTAAACAAGTAACTGTCTTAGAGTTTTTACCTGAAGTAAAAGCCGATCAAGTCCTTCAAGATCGCGCTGCAAAAACAAATAATTTAACCATTATTACTAATGCAGCAACGAAAGATATTGTCGGTCAAGATCATGTAACAGGTCTCAACTACACTGACCGAGAAAGCCAAGAAGAAAAGCATGTTGACTTGGAAGGTGTCTTTGTCCAAATTGGACTTATACCGAATACCCAATGGCTTAAAGATAGTGGAATTGAATTAACTGACCGAGGCGAGATTGTCGTTGACGGCCATGGTTCTACAAATATTCCTGGTATCTTTGCTGCTGGTGATTGTACAAACTCTATTTATAAACAAATTATCATTTCTATGGGATCAGGAGCAACTGCTGCCATTGGCGCATTTGACTACTTAATCCGTCAATAATAATTCAAACTACTCTTTAACTAATCACAGTTTCTGAGTAGTTTTTTTTGTTTTATTAAAGTGAGATTGACTTGCATAAATTGAATATTTTTGATAGAATGGTCATGTCGTTTGTGCGACAAATACTCATCTTAAACCAATTGTTGACTTGTTGCCCTTTGGGTTAGTCTGCAAGCTGAAGTTTAAGAGAGGAAAAAAACATTATGAAGGAGAAACTACTCATGGCAGTAATTTCAATGAAACAACTATTAGAGGCTGGTGTTCACTTTGGCCACCAAACTCGTCGCTGGAACCCTAAGATGGCTAAATACATCTTTACAGAACGTAACGGAATCCACGTTATCGACTTACAACAAACTGTTAAATTAGCTGACCAAGCTTACGAATTTGTTCGTGACGCTGCAGCAAATGACGCTGTTATCTTGTTCGTTGGTACTAAAAAACAAGCTGCTGAAGCTGTTGCAGACGAAGCAACTCGTGCTGGTCAATACTTCATCAACCACCGTTGGTTAGGTGGAACTCTTACTAACTGGGGAACAATCCAAAAACGTATCGCTCGTTTGAAAGAAATCAAACGTATGGAAGAAGAAGGAACTTTTGAAGTTCTTCCTAAAAAAGAAGTTTCACTTCTTAACAAACAACGTGCACGTCTTGAAAAATTCCTAGGTGGTATCGAAGATATGCCTCGTATCCCAGACGTAATGTACGTTGTTGACCCACATAAAGAACAAATCGCTGTTAAAGAAGCTAAAAAACTTGGTATTCCAGTTGTAGCTATGGTTGATACTAATGCTGATCCAGATGATATCGATGTTATCATCCCAGCTAACGATGACGCTATCCGCGCCGTTAAATTAATCACTGCTAAATTAGCTGACGCTGTTATCGAAGGCCGTCAAGGTGAAGATGCAGACGTTAACTTTGAAACTGAAGCTAAAGCAGATTCAATCGAAGAAATCGTTGAAGTTGTTGAAGGCGACAACGCTTAATTCACTTAAGATTTTGAATGATTAGTCTTTGACAATCGAAAAACCAAACGGGGCAGAAGCAAACCGCTCTGTTCCGTTTTTTTAAATTGATAAAAAATTATTTTTGGAGGATTTTACTAATGGCAGAAATTACAGCAAAACTTGTAAAAGAGTTGCGTGAAAAATCTGGTGCCGGCGTTATGGACGCTAAAAAAGCACTTGTTGAAACTGACGGAGACATGGACAAAGCAGTTGAATTACTCCGTGAAAAAGGTATGGCTAAAGCTGCTAAGAAAGCTGACCGTGTTGCCGCTGAAGGTTTAACTGGTGTTTACGTAAATGGTAATGTTGCTGCTGTTGTTGAAGTTAATGCTGAAACAGACTTTGTAGCAAAAAATGCTCAATTCGTTGAATTAGTTAACGAAACAGCCAAAGTTATTGCTGAAGGTAAACCTGCTAACAACGAAGAAGCACTTGAATTAACTATGCCTTCTGGTGAAACATTAGCTAATGCATATGTAAATGCAACTGCTACTATCGGTGAAAAAATTTCATTCCGTCGTTTTGCACTTATTGAAAAAAATGACGAACAACACTTTGGTGCGTACCAACATAACGGTGGACGCATTGGTGTTATCACTGTTATCGAAGGTGGCGATGAAACTCTTGCTAAACAAGTAGCAATGCACGTTGCAGCTATGAAACCAACTGTTCTTTCATACACTGAACTTGATCCTCAATTTGTACACGATGAATTAGCACAACTTAACCATGCTATTGAACTTGATAACGAATCACGTGCAATGGTTGATAAAGCTCCACTTCCATTCTTAACTTATGGATCAAAAGCTCAATTATCAGATGAAGTTATTGCTAAAGCTGAAGAAGATATCAAAGCTGAATTAGCTGCTGAAGGTAAACCTGAAAAAATCTGGGATAAAATCATTCCAGGTAAAATGGATCGTTTCATGCTTGATAACACAAAAGTTGACCAAGCATACACACTTTTAGCACAAGTTTACATCATGGATGACAGCAAAACTGTTGAACAATACCTAAACTCAGTAAACGCAAAAGCAATCTCATTTGCACGTTTTGAAGTTGGTGAAGGTATCGAGAAAAAAGCTAACGACTTCGAATCAGAAGTTGCTGCTACAATGGCTGCTGCTCTTAATAACTAAGAACCACAAAAACCTTGAACTCAACTGGTTCAAGGTTTTTTTCTCTCATAAAAAGGGTTGAGCTTAGGCTCAACCTTTTCTATTACCAAATAATAACCCTATCTTCAGGACGACGCCACATAAAGTCTCCTTCAGTTACGCCGAACTCTTGATGGAATTCATCAAAGTTTGTAAGCGTAACATTTGTACGCCATTCTCCTGGTGCATGCACATCAACTGTCGCCATCATTTGCATAAATTCAGGGCGAGCTTTCATCCGCCAAATACGAGCAAAGTTAACAAAGTAATCACGCGCTGAGAAGTCAGCCTCTTTTTTGGCAGCTTCCAAAGCACAAGCCACACCACCAAGGTCTGCTACATTTTCAGAAACAGTTAACTTACCATTAACCTTGGCTCCATAGGAATCCAAACCTTCAAATTGGTCAACAACCTTATCAGTTCTTTCTTTAAAGGCTGTGTAGTCTGCCTCAGTCCACCAATCTTTCAATGATCCATGTTCATCGAAGGAAGCACCGTTAGTATCAAAGGCGTGTGAAATTTCATGGGCAATAACAGCTCCAATACCGCCATAGTTGGCTGAAGAACTTTGTTCTAATGAGTAGAAAGGTGCTTGTAAGATGGCCGCAGGAAAGACAATTTGATTCTGTTGCGGATCATAGTAAGCATTGACCATATGAGCAGGCATATGCCATTCTTTCCGATCAACAGGTTGATTCCATTTACTCCAACTGTGAGCGATTGAAATAGCCGCTAATTTTTGCGCATTTTCAACTAATGATAGACTCTCATCGATAATTTTCTTAGCATAAGTTTCAGGTAATTGTTCCGGATAACCAATGTGTGGTGTAATCACATTTAGTTTAATAATCGCTTTTTCACGTGTAGCTGGTGCTAGCCAATCAGCGGCTTGTAAACGCGATTTGTAAACATCGATCATCGTAGCAACTTTGTGCTCCACATCAGCTTTCGCCTCAGGTGAGAAGAACTTATCAGCATACCATAAACCAATTGCTTGACTGTAAGGTCCTTGTGCGAGATAGTAAGCAGCTTTTTTCTTATTCATGGCTTGAGGTGTTCCTGAGAGCGCACGGCCATAAACACCAGATTCAACCCTAATCGCATCTGTTAAATAGGAATTATAGGCATTGGCAGCACCAATGATTAAATCAGCTTTCAACAAGTCCCAATTTGCTTCAGAATAATAGCGAGAAGCAAATTTCGTCCAAAAGCGTTCCTCAGGAACAATAACCTTATCTGGAACCTGACCTAAGATTTGCGTAAAGATAGCATCTAATGGCAATTCTGGAGCTAATTTGCTAAAGTCAGCCCATTCGTATGGATGATAAAGCTTAACATATTCAGACGCTTCTTCTTGCGAAAGAACATACTGTGCCAATTGCTTATCTAGTTCAAGTGTTTTATCTAATAAGTCCGAAATTTCTTCGTCTGAAAAATTAAAGTTCCGCAGAATTTTTTCTTGTGACTGACGCCAAACCTGACGCAATTCATCAGCTTTTTCGTGCCCTTCTTCATAATAAGTTGTATCTGGTAATAAAATAGATGGTGCTTCTGCCCAAAGTACATTTAACTGAGCATTCATAAAGTCAGGTGCTACACCAAATGGGAAGAGGTTTGGTTTACCAGTCATTTCGAATTCAGCAATCTTAGAGGCAAATTCTTCAAACGAGTTTAAATTTTGGTATTCTTCAATCAAAGGTAAGACAGGTTGTACACCTACTTCTTCACGTTTAGCATAATCTGATGTCATTTGGTGAAACTTAATAAAGTTTCCTAAAATAGCATCTTGAGGTTGTTCTTGCCCTGCTAACCATTTGTCTGTTGTCTCTAACATGAAATTTTCAATTTCATCAGCTAAGTCTGAAAATCCACCAGTTCTAGGTTTATCATCAGGGATTACAGCTGTTTCAGCCCATTTACCATTAACAGCGTGATAAAAATTTTCTTTATAATCGACCATTATGTCTCCTTCTAATAGTTACTGCTATTACTTATTAAAAAGCAGTGTAATCTCTTACATTGTACCAAATTTCTAGTAAAAAAACTAAGAATATTCAGCTTTAAACACCATTTTAAAAAATGAGCAGCTTCGTATAAGCTGCTCATTTTTTTCATAAGGACATGACTGTTTCAACAATGTGATTAGTAGATAAGCCATAAACATCAAGTAGGTAATCACTTTTTCCGACTTGACCAAAGGACTCTTTTACACCCATTCGAGTAACAGATGTATTTTTCTCTGTTGATAGTGCTTCACAAATAGCAGACCCAAGACCACCAATTTGATTATGATTTTCTACAGTAACAATTGTTTTCCCAATAAGATTAGCTATTGATGATTCCGGTAATGGCTTAATTCTAAAGAGGTCAACAACTTCAACTTCTTTTCCTTTTTCTGATAAGAGCTCTGCTGCTTCCATTGCTTTTGCGACCATGATACCAGAAGCAACAATTGTTGCATCCTTGCCACTACGAAGAACTTTGTACCCTTGTGAGAAATCTTCGCCAGCTTCATATATCGGAAGTGGTTTTTTACGAATCGTTCTAATATAGGATAGTCCTGAAATACTTAATGTTTCTTGCAAAACAGCCTCAAATTGGATGTCATCACTGACTTCATAAACAGTAGCTTTTGGAACCAAGCGGAGTAATCCTAAATCTTCAAATGGCATATGTGTTCCACCATTCATCTCAGCACTCACACCTGCATCTGAACCAATAATTGTCGCTTGTAACTGTGCGTAACCAAGGGAGATAAATAGTTGGTCAAAAACACGTCTAGAAGCAAACGGACCAAAAGTATGTATATAAGGATGGTAGCCTTTTACGGCTAATCCGGCCCCTAATCCAATCATCTGCGCTTCCATTATTCCCAAGTTGACAAAACGTTTGCCTAACCTCTGAGATAAGTTGTTAGTAGCCATTGAACTTGATAAATCTGCTTCAAGTGCTGCTACTTGAGGATGACTATCACTCACTTCGGCTAAAAAGTCACGATAAACATGGCGCATTTCTTTTGTTTGTCTAGTCATTAGTCAACCTCCAATTCTTTTCTCAAATCATTTGCTGCAGAACTTAAAGCGGAGAGTTGTGCCTGATCTGGTCTTAAATGGTGGTTAGAAGTCATATTTTCAATTAATGATACACCTTGACCTTTAATTGTATCTAAAACAATGCACTTAGGTTTAGAGCTATTAGATAATTTTAAAGCTAATATTGCATCATAAATTGCTAGAATGCTACTACCATCGACACGGACAGCTTCAAAACCAAAAGCTTCAAATTTTTGAACATAATCACCTGGTTGACAGATTTCTTCAGTCAAACCATCCAATTGTTTTTTATTGTCATCGACGAAAACAAATAAGTTTGATAATTTTTGATGCGCAGCAAATTGGAATGCTTCCCAACACTGTCCCTCATTCAATTCACCATCACCAACAATTGTATATGTGAAGTGGTCTGATTTTTCAATTACTTGGGCATATGCAATACCGGTGGCTACACTCACACCCTGTCCCAATGACCCTGTTGTCATGTCAACTCCAGGTGTTAAATTTTTATCAGGATGTGAAGGAAGTCGTGTTCCATTTGCATTTAAAGAATGAAGAAACTCTTGATTAAAAAATCCTTTTAGGTACAAGGTACTATAGAGGGCCGGCCCAGCATGACCTTTTGATAAAACAAAATAATCACGATCTTTCTTGCTAAAAAGCTCTGGGGTCATTGGTATGATTTCACCATAGAGAACTGCCAATGTTTCAACAATTGACAAACTTCCACCATAGTGACCAAAGCCCAAATGGTTCAGCGTTTCTAATATATTCACTCTAATCTCTAGAGCAAACTGTTCTAGTTCTGCTAGTTTTGCTTCACTTAAGGTCATTCATTACGCCTCCTTAGATTGTTTTCCTACAAATGAGAATGCTACGAGGGTTACTAAAATAAGAACAAGTCCAATAGCAATAGCAGTCGCACCACCGATTTTATTAAGCATGCCAAGAACGATACCTGATAAACCAAAGTCTGCATCAGAGAAGGTTGTTCCTTTAAATCCTAGTCCACCAAGTACTGGCATCAAGAAGATTGGAAGATAACTAATTAATACCCCTTGCATAAATGCACCTACAGTTGCTCCTCTAACACCACCTGCAGCATTACCAATAACACCTGCAGTAGCTCCACAGAAGAAATGAGGGACAACTCCTGGTAAAATAACTGTTGTACCAGTCATAATCATCACAGCCATACTTACTAACCCACCTGCAAAACTTGAAATAAAACCAAGTAATACTGCGTTAGGTGCATATGGATAAACAATTGGACAATCCAAAGCAGGTTTTGAATTTGGAACCAATTTTTCTGAAATACCTTTGAAGGCAGGGACAATTTCACCCAAAATGAGACGAACCCCTGCAAGAATTACAAAGACACCTGCAGCAAATTGTCCAGCTAATTGAAGAGCAAATACAAGTCCGTGTGTTCCATTACTCAATTCTTTAGCAATCCATCCTGGTCCAGCAAAAATCGCAACAATCAAGTAAATTATGGCCATTGAAATAGTAATACTTACTGTACTATCACGTAAGAAAGATAAAGATTTTGGAAATTTAATATCTTCAGTTGATTTAGATTTGTCACCAACTAAACCACCGATAGTTCCACTTAGCCAGTAGCCAAGTGAACTAAAGTGCCCCAAAGCTACTTTATCATTACCTGTCAATTGAATCATAAATTTTTGAACAAATGCAGGAGAGATACTCATAATAATACCTAATGCTAAACCGCCAAAGATGATAAGTGATGCTGACTTAAATCCAGAGACACTCATTATCACAGCAATCATACATGCCATATAAAGCGTATGGTGACCAGTTAAGAAAATGTATTTAAACTTTGTAAAGCGGGCAATAAGAATGTTGAAAATCATACCTGCAAACATGATTAGAGCGGTTGCTGAACCATATTTTGTCAAAGCAACAGCCACAATTGCTTCATTATTTGGTACTACGCCTGACAGATGGAAGGCGTGTTCAAACATTGTTCCAAATGGATTTAATGAACTTTGTACAATACCGGCCTCGCCAGATACAACAAGGAAGCCAACGAAAGTTTTAATACCACCCTTGACAATATCAGGTGTTGCTTTTTTTTGAAGCAAGAGACCAATAACCGCAATCAAGGCAACCAAAATAGCTGGTGTACTGGCAATATCAACTAAAAATTTCATTTCTCTCTCCTCCTAGATTAATCCTTTTTCCTGACAGATAGCTGTAACCAATTCTCTTAATTCATCCATATCAATAATACTGTTCAGGATACGAACATCCCCAAGGTGCCCAGCAGAATCTTCTAGGTCACGTCCCACAATCCATACATCAGCTGCAGAAGGATCTGCGCCTCCTAGGTCATAATGCTCTACTTCAACATCAGTGACACCAAGATCTTTAAGAATAGATTCGATATTCATTTGTACCATAAAACTTGAGCCCAACCCTGAGCCACATGCTGTACCAATTCTTAACATTATATTACGCCTCCTGATTAATAATTTTTTTTATTTCCTGGTAGTTACGTGAAGCAAGTAATACCTTAACATGCTCATTATCTCTTAAAATTGTGGTTAATTGTGACAAAGCCTTTAGATGGGTTTCATTATCCACAGCAGCGATACAAATCAGTAAATGGATTTCTTGCTTGGGATCATCCAAAAGGTAAATTGGCTGTTCAAGGACTAACATGGACATACCCACATCGACGACACCATCTTCGGGTCTGGCATGTGGAATGGCTATCCCTTTCCCAAGATTGATAAATGGTCCAAATTCCTCCACCTTTTCAATCATTGCTTGGGGATAATGGTCCGTAATTTTTCCTTGATCAAGCAATGGCTGAGCAGCCAGTTTGATTGCTTCTTTCCAATCTAGCTTTTGTGAGCTGGTTTGATAAGTCTGTTCTGTAATTAATTCGTGCAGCAAGGGGCTCACGTCCTTTCTTAATAAATCTTGTTTCAATATTTTACGCAATGCAATCCGTAGTTCTTTTTCCTTAGTCACTGTAGCGTAATGCTTAATAGTAGTAAGTATTTTTTCAACTTCTAAATCCTCATCAGCAAGATTTGGAAAATCTTGACAAACCAAGTCAACTAGTTGAAAAGATTGTTCTTCGGTCATTATCATTGGTACTAAGTAACATGGCTTTTTTCTATCCAAAATGATAGTCGAAAAAATCATGTCATAATCATTTGGGTCGATACCATCTAACTGATCAACTCGTGAAATACCTTGAAAACTGAGCTGAGGAAAAAGGATTTTTAAATTTTCCTTAATGATTAAGGAGGAACTAACCCCATTAGGACAGATAATGACTGCCCGATATTTGCTTTCAAAGACTGATTTTTGCTGGTGTAAGTAGCCACCAAAATGTAAGACAAAATAAGCAATTTCACTGGATGGAATTGGATAACCCACTTCTCTTTCAAGTGGTTGCAAGGCTTGCCGAACCATGGTAAAAAGCTCTGGGTAATCCTGCTTAATCCGATAAGCATAATCATTTGATGAAGATAAACCAAATTGCAGTCGATAATAAGCTGGAATCAGATGACGCTTCATGGTTGCCAACATAGCTCCCTTATCTTCAAAGCGCAACAATGATATGCCCTCCAACTGATTAATGATTTCTAATGTCAACTCACTAAAATAATAGTCATCACTATCCTGGTCACCTTCAAAAGACCCCGAAAGCAAAAGTCGCAGATAATTTTGTTGAGGATCTGTGAGCTCTAAATCGACCTTCTCCTCTTGCTTAACCTCATTTGCCACCAAACTAATCAGATCTTCTATTTCCTTGGAAATCGGTGTCCGGTTATCTTCGATTCGAATAACAGGACGCTGATAACGACTAAGGATAAAGATAATAATGTAGAGACACTCTTTCAAACGATCGAGAATTGGTGTCATTTGGAAAGTCTGATAATAATCAGTGACTTTCTGCTCCAGTAACTCATAAGAAACCTTATAATCCCACTCAGATAGAATGTAGTCAAGGGCCCATCGTCCATTGGCTGATTGAATCAAATCCGTGATTATCTTGATAGCCATCCGGTGTTTATCTTGTTCTTTGCCTCTTAAGGTATAGCCAAGTTGACGAGAGTAGATTAACTTCAATTGGTAACTGGCCATTAAGGAACGTAAAGCCTTGATATCCGTTAAGGTCGTATTTTTACTGACTTTCAAAAAATATTGATAGTGAGTATTGGATACAAAATCTTTCCGACAAAAGGTATAAAGGTAAATAAAAGCTATTCTTTCTTCTTGTCCAAGAAAAATATGCTGTGAATTTAATAAGTTAAAAATTAATTGTGACTTATTTTCTAACTTTTTTGAAAGGCTGTAGTTGCCATTAGAGATGACAAGTTGGGGAAATTTATTTGCTTCTAACAACTGATTGATTGTTGCTATTTCATCTTTTAAAGTTTTTATGGAAAACTTTGTCTTTACAGATAATTCATAAAGAGAAAGTTGTTGATTTCTAATCAACGTCATCAATATTACTAGTGATTTATTATCAACCATAACCTTACCTTTCCTCTTTCATTTTAGACTATTGACCGAGAGCTTCCTAGTCCCTATTGGGCACAATTTAATCTATCTATTATTTAAAATACTTTGTGCTAAAGTCAGATAATCCTATTATACAATGCCTCTAAGCAGATGAGAACACAAAAAAGCCCAAGCAAAACAGGTATCATCTACCTCTTTCCTTAGGCTTATATCTTTATTTCTATATTATTTAGCGAGAATTGCAATTGTTTGATAAGCTTCTAAAGTTAGATTTGTACCAACTAAGTCGACCTCATAATTACTAATTAACACTCGTCCATTTTGATACTCAATTGGCAGTTCAACTTGAGCTTGATCAGAATAGAAATTATTTAGGACTAATAATTTTTGTCCATCCAACTCACGTTCAAAGGCATAAATGCGCTCACTATCTTTGAGAGCTGCTTTATAATCTCCCTCAGAGATTAATGGCATTTCTTTACGTAATTGAATTAATTTTTGATAGAATGGGAAAATCTTTCCATTCTTCTCTGCTTCAACATTAATTTCTTTGTAAGTCTTACCTGCTTTGAGCCATGGAATTCCAGTAGTAAATCCAGCATTTTTACTGGCATCCCATTGCATTGGTGTACGTGAATTGTCCCGAGATTTTGCACTAATAATTGTAAAAGCTTCTTCTTCAGTCTTACCTTCATCTAGAAGCATTTGATAGGCATTTAAACTTTCAATATCAACGTAGTCAGTCATGGTATCATAATCAGGATCAACCATACCAATTTCTTCACCCATATAAATATAAGGTGTTCCACGTGATAAGTGAATTGAAGCAGCAAGCATTGTCGCACCTTCCTCACGGAAGTTTTGGATATCTACAAAACGATTCAATGCACGTGGTTGGTCATGGTTATTGTAGAATAAAGCATTCCAACCATTACCAACACTCATTCCTTCACCCCAAGAATGGAAAAGGTCACGCAAGGTAATAAAATCAAAATCCATTAAGGTCCATTTTTGACCATCTTTGTAGTCAACTTTTAAATGGTGGAAATTAAATGCCATTGATAATTCTTCCCGTTCAGGAGCTGTATAAAGAATACAATTTTCAATAGTCGTTGCAGACATTTCACCAACTGTCATAAATGAATCATCTTTACCAAAGCTGGCATTATTCATCATCTTTAGGTATTCGTGCGTAATTGGTCGGTCAGTGTAAGCAGGTTTACCATCATTGATAGCACAATCTTCTAAGACTTCATCTTTACCAATCAAGTTAATAACATCAAAACGGAAACCTTTTACGCCTTTATCTTTCCAGAAATTAACAACTTTAAAGAGTTCTTCGCGAACATTAGGATTTCTCCAATTCAAGTCAGCCTGTGTCACATCAAATAAATGAAGATAATATTTGCCAGTATCACCAAACGGTGCCCATGCATTACCACCAAATTTTGATAACCAATCTGTTGGTTGATCTCTTAAAATGAAGAAATCTTGATAGTATTTATCACCAGCTAATGCTTTTTGGAACCACTCGTGTTCCGTAGAACAATGGTTTAACACCATATCTAACATAAAGTCAATCTTATTTTCCTGACCAACTCGGATTAGTTCTTCAAAATCTTCCATAGTTCCAAAATCAGGGTTTACAGCAGTGTAATCTGCTACATCGTAACCATTATCTCGTTGTGGACTTGGATAAAAGGGATTTAGCCAAACCATGTCAATTCCTAATTCACGCAAATAAGGAATTTTTTCAATAATGCCACGTAAATCACCTACGCCACTTCCATCAGTATCTTTATATGATTTTGGATAAATTTGATAGACAACTTTTCTTTTGTCAATAGCCATATCTCTTCCTCCCTAGAAATGGAGACAGGAACTGCCTCCAGTTCCTGTACTCTCTATTTGAATTCTTTTATTTTTTAACAGCAGTCATTAATGGTTGTTTACGAGAAATCTCAGATGGCAAAGTAGCATCTACAGTAACATCGTAAGCATCTTGATTTGTGACAACAAATGGTGTTTCAGTTGGATATCCAGCAGCTTTAATTGCTTCCATATCAAATGAAATTAATTTGTCGCCAGCTTTAACAATATCACCTTGGTTAACGTGGGCTGTGAAGCCTTGGCCATCTAGGTTAACGGTATCCATACCAATATGCATTAAAATTTCAACGCCATCAGTAGAAACAAGTCCTACAGCATGTTTAGTTGGGAACAATACTGACACTTGTCCATCAACTGGTGAAACTAATTCACCTTCGGTTGGTTGGATCAGAACACCTTGTCCCATTACTGCTTGTGCAAATACTGAGTCAACAGCTTCACTTAAAGGTTTTACTTGACCTGTAAGTGGGCTAACCATTTCAACTTTAGAACCTGAAGTAGCAACAGTTGATGTCGCTTCAGTAGCAACAGGAGCCGCTACTGCTGAATCAGCTAAACGATCAGCAATTGCTTCATCTTCAGCTTTAGTCATGATGTTTGATTTACGGAAAAAGAAAGTTAAGAACATTGGAATTGCAATAGCAACTGCCATACAGATAAAGAATGGAATCATTGATTTAACGTGGATTGCCATGAAACCTGGAAGTCCACCAACACCAATAGAGTTAGCTTGAACGTTCATTGTTGTTGCAAGTAAGCCAGCAACACCAGAACCAATCATACCAGCAACAAATGGATAAACATATTTCAAGTTAACCCCAAATAATGCAGGTTCAGTTACACCTAGGTAAGCTGAGATTGTAGCTGCTACAGAAACTTCTGCTTCGCGCTCATTATGACGGTTCATTAAGTAGTAAGCAAATACAGCAGAACCTTGTGCAATATTTGAAAGTGCAATCATTGGCCATAGACCTGTTGTATGAGTTGCAGTATCTGCAATCAATTGAGTATCAATGGCATTTGTCATATGGTGCAAACCAGTGATAACAAGTGGCGCATATAAAGCACCGAAGATAGCACCGAACAACCATTTCACTGGACCAGTTAAACCAGCAAGTACTACAAATGAGATACCTTTACCAATTGTCCAACCTAAAGGACCTAAAACCGTATGGGCTAAGATAATTGCTGGAACTAATGATAAGAATGGTACAAAAATCATAGAAACTACTTCTGGAATACGTTTACGCCAGAAAATTTCAAGATAAGCTAATGTTAAACCGGCAAGTAAAGCTGGAATAACTTGAGCTTGATAACCAATACGGTTAATTGTGAACGATCCAAAATCCCATACCCAGTTTTTAGCAATTTCAGAAGCTGGAGTGCTTGCAACTGCATAGGCATTAAGTAATTGTGGAGAAACCAAACAGATACCTAGAACGATACCTAAGATTTGAGTTGTCCCCATTTTACGAGTTACCGACCAAGTGATACCTACTGGTAAGAAGTGGAAAATTGCTTCCCCTGGTAACCATAAGAATGAATCAACACCAGCCCAGAATTTTGAAACTTCTACAATTGTTTTCCCATCAAGGAAACTCCATGGAACACTATCAATAACGTTACGGAATCCTAAAATAAGACCCCCAACGATAATAGCTGGAATAATTGGTGTGAAAATTTCAGCCAACATTGTCATAACACGTTGGAATACATTTTGATTACTTTTGGCTGCCGATTTAGCAACTTCTTTCGAAACGCCTTCTACACCAGAAACAGCTGTAAAATCATTATAAAAAATTGGAACATCATTACCAATGATAACCTGGAATTGACCAGCATTTGTAAAAGTTCCTTTTACAGCAGAAATTTTTTCAATTTCTTTGACATTAGCTTTGCTATTGTCATTCAAAACAAAACGCATGCGGGTTGCGCAGTGTGTAACAGCTTTGATGTTTTCTTTACCGCCTATGGCAGAAAGAAGTGTCTTAGCTTCATTTTCAAATTTTCCCATTTGATTTCCCCTAGTTTTTCCATAATTAAAACCGACTGAATAATTCAGTTGCTTTCAATGAATAAGTGATGTAACAGACCAATATTAAATTAGCTTATACTTTAATTGTAATCGATTCCAAACTTGTAGGCAAGTTGTTTGCTTGAAAATCAGGATATTTCTGTTAAAATAAGATAGGTTGTCCGTAAAAAAATAGACAAATGAAAGAAATAATTACGATTATGAAAAAATATGAACGCATTTTCAAAGATTTAGAAGAAAAAATTGCCAAAGAAATTTATGCTATTGATGACTTTTTACCAACTGAAATTGAACTCTGTAAAGAGTATGATGCAAGTAGAGATACTATTCGTAAGTCACTGAACCTTCTAGCGAAAGCTGGACTAGTTAAAAGCCAACAAGGTCGTGGAACTCAAGTCATCAAACACCATCAAATATTATTCCCCATTTCTGAATTAACGAGTTATCATGAGTTAGTTTCCTACTTCAATATGGATTCGAAAACAAATGTTATTGCTATTGATAAATTAATTGTAGACAAATATGTTTCAAAATTAACTGGCTTCAAAGAAAATACAATTATCTGGCGAATCACCCGTCAGCGTGTTGTTGATGGCGTTGCCTCAGTTTTAGACATTGATTACTTGAATAAGGATATAGTCCCTACAATCTCAAGAGAAATTGCTGAAGTATCACTTTATCAATATTTGGAGAAAGAACTCCACTTACCAATTGATTTTGCCTTAAAAGAAGTTACAATTGACCAAATCAATGATCGGGATAAAATTTTACTAGATTTAGGATCTGACAAACATGTTGTCTCTGTGAAATCAAAAGTCTATTTGTCAAATAATGAACAATTCCAATTTACAGAAAGCCGGCATAAATTAGAAAAATTCAAATTTGTTGACTTTGCCAGACGAAATCCAAAATAAAAAAGAGGTGCCTAGCACCTCCTTTAGTTAGTCAGATATTTTTCTTGGTAGTTTTGCCCCCAAGCTAGCATTGAATCGATGACCGGTTCTAGACTAAGGCCCGTTTCAGTCAGTGAATATTCAACACGAGGTGGAACTTCTGCAAAGACTTCACGGTGAACTAGACCATGGGCTTCCATATCACGTAATTGACTGGTTAAAACTTTTTGACTGACCTTGCCAATTGATTTTTGCAACTGACTAAAACGCATGGTCCCCTTCAACAAATCCCTGAGGATCAGAATCTTCCACTTATCCCCAATTAAGGATAAGGTAGTTTCCACAGGGCAAACTGTATTTTCTTCTGACATGGGGGTACCTCATTTCATTAGTATCATTTTGTAACTTACTTTACATTATATCCTAAAAAATTTTTTGTGACAAGTAGGTTAAAAACACTTAAATTACACATTTGTTACTTATAAGTAACTTACTTACTAAATTGTGCCTACTTTTCATTTAGAAACTAAGGCGATAAAATATACTTATTACCAATACAGGAGATTTTAAATATGACTTACACATACAATTCAGCTATTCGCTTAGGAATGGTCTCACTAAATGTCAAAGACCTGACAAATATGACTAACTTTTACACAGAAATTATTGGCTTATCCATTCTTAGTCAAGACGATAACAAATCATTACTAACTTTTGACGGCAAAGAAGCCATTATTGAACTTCGCTTAGTTAACTCCGACCAAGAAGCAACTTATGGACTTTACCATACTGCCATCTTAGTTCCAAATCGTAATGCTCTCGGCCTTGCCTTACGGCAAATCTTGGTTACACAAGCGCCACTTGATGGTGCCGCAGATCATGGTTACAGTGAAGCCATTTACATTAGCGACCCCGAAGGAAATGGTGTCGAAATCTATCGCGATAAAGATGTTTCCGAATGGGATGTTAAAGAAGATGGGCAAATCATCGGTGTGACAGACCCAATGGATGGTCAAAGTATGCTTGATAACTTAACTGAAATTCCTGAGGTTTACAAGTTAGACCCAGCAACAATAATTGGTCACGTTCATCTTAGTGTCCATAACGCCTTAGCGTCGTCTCAACTTTATCAAAAAGTTTTCCAAATGGGCAACAAAATGACGATTCCAACTGCCTCATGGATCGCCTCAGGGCAGTATCACCACCACCTAGCCTTCAATAATTGGGGTGGACCTAGCTTGCAGAAACATCAAGAGAGCAATCTTGGCCTAAATTACCTAACAATTGAGTATAGTGATCAGATTTTTTTTGATGCGACATTTAAAAAAGCTCAGCTTCATGGCATGATCGTCATTGAAAAAGAAAAGAATAATTATCTTCTTGAAGACTTGGATGGGATAAGAACACACGTTACTTTAGTGAAATAATTCAGATAGTCCACTCTTGACAAGTGGGCTTTTACTTTACTACAATGAAGTTATGTTAAAATTCCTGATTCCAACGGCCAAGGAAATGAAAGTGCCAACAGAAAGTTTTCCACCACTTATCCCCAAGTTCAGCCAGCCAATTATTGCAATGATGGCAGAGCTGACTTTGGAGGAACTTGCCTCAGTTTACAAAATTAAGCCTGAAGCTGCGCAAAAAGAATTAAATCGAATCAGGGAAATCCACCAAAATCAGGCCCTAACTTATCCCGCTTATAAGCTCTTCAATGGCTTAATGTACCGTTATATTAAACGCGAAAACCTCAGTAAAAAAGAGGAAAACTATTTAACCAAACGGACTTATATTACTTCATCTTTATATGGTATTATCCCCATGGATTTCCCAATTGCAGAGCATCGACTTGACTTCCAAACGAAAATAAAAATCAATGGTCAAAATTTAAAAGCTTATTGGCGTCCACGTTACGACCAATTTTTATCACCTGAGGATGTTTATATCTCTTTACTTTCTAGTGAATTTGAGGATATATTCTCCACAGATAAACGAAAACTGTGGATAAGTATCACCTTTTTAGAAGAAAAAGACGGCATCCCCAAAAGCCATTCCACAATTTCCAAAAAAGCTCGAGGCGCATTTTTAACCGCAGCCATGGAAGCAAATTGCCAATCCTCATCACAGTTAAAAGCCTTGAAATTCAATGGTTTCAGCTATTTTTCTGATTTATCTAATGCTGATCATTTTGTTTATATTAAAAAAGAGGCCTAGGCCTCTTTTTAGTTTATTCACATTTTTTATGACTTATGCACAAGCTGTGGATAAGTTTGAGGATAAATTGAGGAAAACTACTTCAGATCCTTTGATAATCTCATTCTCAAGATTATTTTAAAGTAAATGATCCCGACTGACTTGCTCAAAAGATGCGTCACCATCATTTAGCTTATCCCATATATGAACTTGTCCTTGGGCCAGTGATTTTTTGACATCAATAATTCGCTGATTTGAAGAGCCACGAAATTGTAGCATTAAATTTTTCTTACTAATATCAAATCGCCCATCGACAAGAATATCAATCAAAGAAAGCATCTCTAATTTATCTTCTGTCTCTTGCATCATTTCTTCCCAAGTATATCCAGTCCAGGACCAAATATCTTTTTCTGGCAATTCTCTTTTAATTCGCTTAATAAGTGGTAATAAGAAACTTGTATTTAAAAATGGTTCCCCGCCAAGGAGCGTTAAACCTTGTACATAAGGTTGAGCTAAGTCGGTCATAATTTGCTCTTCCAATACGTTGGTATAGGGTATCCCTGCTCTAAAAGACCAAGTGGCAGCATTATAACAACCTTTACAGTGAAACATACAACCTGATACATACAAAGAATTTCGAACACCCTCACCATCAACAAAATTAAAAGCTTTATAATCAATCACTCGTCCTTGGCTAAGTTCTTCACTTTTCCATTCTTTAGCTTTAGGTGTATTCCATGTTGTTTCTTCCATTATTACCTCACTTTTAAAGTAATCCAATACCGTTCTACATGATTACGGATATCTTCTAATTTACCAAAATTAGCCATGATAACTGCTCGACTAGCCGGATTATTGTCATGACATGTTATTAAGACATCTTGGATATTTTTTTGCCTAGCAACTTTTATCCCCTCTTTTAACATCGATTTTGCAATGCCATTATTCCTCTGACTTGGTCTGACAGAATAACCAATATGACCACCTGATTCTATAAGGTAGGCGTTTAAACGTAATCTCAAACTGAGAAACCCAAATGCATTTCCATTCTCATCAAAGGCTACAAATTGAATCGAGGGAACCCTATTTGGGGGTAAATTTAATCCCACTTCATTATCATAGTTTTGCTGTAACCAATTTGAATAATCAAACTCCTCATTTGACCAAAAACCACCATCATGTGCAGAATCATGTTCTTCAAATTCAGCCATCATTTCCATGACAGAATCCTTATCATCTATATCAGGTCTTCTTAATTGCATCTTTTAACCTCTACATTGGTAAATTTACGTCTAACTCTCCAAAACTCATTTCTGACTTATTGATTTGGTCACAAATCCAATGACTTAAGAGACTAGTCTCAGGTGACACTGGATTTTGTTTGCTTTCGAGCGCCTCTATGAATTCTTTGATAATTGACTCAAAGCCACGTTTATAAAGCGTTGTATCCCATGAAGTAAATCCTATCCGATGACTATTGGTTCCTTCAAAGACGGTTAGTTCATCTAAATTTTCCAGATGATATGTCTGCTCTGGTGATTGAACTTCAATGACTTCTCTGCGACTACCTGAGCGAAGATTCATGCCAACATGTATAATTTCATTGCTTGTCACAACATTTACTGCAACTTGACAGATTTGATTTTCTTCTCTTTGAACAATAAAATTACCATGTAAGAGTTCCCCATCAGCTAGAAATAAAGCTGTGTCTAGTGGATGAATAAAGAAATCAAATAGTTTAAATGTAGTTTGGCCAGGCCTATTAATATCATTCTTCTCAACATAAACTTTACACTTATTTGACAAGGTTGACATCTCCTTGACACGGGGTGCAAAGCGTCGATTAAAGCCAGCCATTAGAAAAGTCCCATTGTCAGCTGCCATCTGATAGAGATCTTTACTCAATTGATAGTCTTCTGTCAATGGTTTATCCATATAAACAGGAATGCCTTTTTCTAAGAAAACTTTAGCAATCTGATAATGTGCCGATGTTGCAACATGGATAAAAACCCCATCCAATTTTACACTAGCTAAGTCATCAAGGTCAGAATAGACAGAGGCACTTCCAAATAAATTAGCAACTTCCTGTCTAACTTGTTGGTTACGAGTTGATAAATGCCAGTGAATATTTGGTAATTGACGCATATAAGGTAAATATGCTTTCTGAGAAATCCCACCTAGTCCTACAATTCCTATTTCCAACATAATAAACCAACTTTCTCAGTTCTTTATTTTTTCGCAGCTTTTTTAGCTTTTTCTAAAAATTGAGCTTTCAAATCTTTTCCTGCTAATTTTTTTGATGCTGTTTTAGTTGAATTTTTTTCATGAAATCGTTCAACTTGTTGCATCCCTTTATAGTCTAATTGAAATTTTCCCATTGTTTTTTCCTTTTCTTGATAAATAAAAGATTGCTTGCTATAAGCAACCTTAATATCATAACATCTTTTATCAGTTATCCAAAGTTATTTTATAGGCCTGGATATTTAATTGTTGAGCCATTCATATGTTTTACACGTGATGTAATTTCTTTATGACGTCCATGAACCATTGGTCGTGCTTGTGGATTACCTAAATAACCACAGGTTCTTTTAACAACGTCAACTGTTTTAGGATCATTATTACCACAGTTAGGACAAGTAAAACCACGTTCAGTAGCTTCAAAATCACCTTCAAATTGACACTCATAGCATCTATCAATCGGAGTATTGGTACCAAGATAACCAACTCGGTCGTAAGCATAATCCCATACAGCTTCTAAAGCTTTTGGATTTTGTTGCAATACTGGGTATTCACAATAATGAATGAAACCACCTGAGGCTCCAGATTCTGGATATACTTTTTCAAAGTCTAATTTCTCAAACGGAGTGGGATTTTTACGAACATCATAATGGAATGAGTTGGTGTAATATTCTTTATCCGTAATGTTTTCAATTTTTCCAAATTTTTCTGTATCTAGACGACAAAAACGATCAGTTAGGCTTTCAGAAGGAGTTGAATAAACTGAGAAGTGGTAACCATACTCATCCGACCAATCTGCACAAGCGTCTTTCATTGCTTTAATGATTGAAACCGTGAAATCTTTAGCTTCTTGATTATCTTCCCATTCGCCGCCATAAAAGACAGAAGCAACTTCATATAGACCAATATAACCTAGTGAAATTGTTGCACGGCGATTTTTAAATAAATCATCGACATTACCATCTTTATCAAGACGTTTGCCAAAGGCACCATATTGATAAAGAATTGGTGCATTAGCTGGTGTAGCTTCTTTGACACGACCTACTCTATAAACAAGAGCATCTTTCCCGATTGATAGGCGTTCATTAAATAATTCCCAGAATTTTTCCATGTCGCCATTTGATTCCATGGCTATACGAGGTAAATTCAAGGTTACCACACCTAAATTCATACGACCTGAATTGACTTCAACCCCGTTTTCATCTTTCCAACCTTGAAGGAAAGAACGACAACCCATAGGCGCCTTAAATGAGCCTGTAAGGTCGATAATCTTGTCATATGATAACATATCAGGATACATGCGTTTAGTGGCACATTCCAATGCTAATTGCTTAATATCGTAGTTTGGTGAATCCTCTTCTAAATTCAATCCACGTTTAACAGTAAAAATGAGTTTAGGAAAAATTGCTGTACGATGTTCACTACCCAAACCTTTGATCCGAATTTCCAAAATCGCTTTTTGAATTTCACGTTCAAACCATGATGTTCCTAAACCAAAACCAAGTGACGTAAATGGTGTTTGCCCATTTGACGTAAATAAGGTGTTGATTTCATACTCAAGGGACTGCATTGCATCATAGATGTCTTTTTGAGTTTTTTCATAAGCATATTCTTCTTGCTTATCTTCAACAACCCATTTTTCAGCATCGGCCATATGCTTCTTATAATTCAATTCGGCATATGGGGCTAAAAATTCATCGATGCGATCTGCTGTACAACCACCGTACTGACTAGAAGCAACGTTGGCAATGATTTGGGAAATCTGAGCTGTCGCTGTTTGAATTGATTTAGGACTTTCAACCTCAGCATTACCAATTTTGAATCCATTGGCTAACATCCCTTTAAAATCAATTAAACAGCAATTAGTCATTGGTGTATAAGGACTATAGTCCAAATCATGGTAATGAATATCCCCTTTTTGGTGGGCATTGGCCACGTGAGGTGGTAACATCTTCAACCCAATTGATTTGCCAACAATCCCAGCAGTTAAATCACGTTGCGTATTAAAAACATCACTGTCCTTATTGGCATTTTCATTAACTACAGATTGATCCTTATTCAATAATTGATCAATTGTGAAATTAATGTCAGTTGCTTGAGAGCGCGCAAAATCACGTTGGGTACGGTAATTAATGTACTCCTTAGCAATAGCATATTCATTAGCTGCCAACAATTCATGTTCTACGATATTTTGAATTTCGTATATTTTAATATTATTTGGGAAACGGTCGCGGATTTCGGCAATGACACGCTCCGATATTGCTTCTAATTTTGCTTCAAGTACTGGTGACATTTTCGTCACTTCCACACTTGCCTTTAATAGGGCGCTATAGATTTTAGTGGTGTCAAAATTCACGAGACGACCATCACGTTTAATTACTCTTATATCTGGCTGTTCTAAAACTTTTTCTTGTGTCATTAGTCCAAATCTCCTTACTTGAACTATTATATCACCCAAATAAAAAAAATCAATATCTTGTGTTATCATTTTTTTGAAAACACAAGATATTGATATTGGCTATTTTTTTTTGTAGATTGCAAAGCCTGATAGATTAACCTTTTCATCTAATTTCAGATTTTTTCTGAGAATTTTTTTTACTTTTTCAGGAACTTTTAACTTTTTATTGACAATTATGTATTTTGCTTTGTTCTGTAATAATTCATCATAAAGCATCTGTTTATTTTTCAGATTATTAGTATTTATTACAGGGGAAGCAAAATGTGATGCTGATTTTGCAACTGTTTGCTGATAAATGATTGAATTTGTATCCCAAACATAAATAGCTTGACCTGGTTGGATTTTTTTCTTCAGAGTTTGAACAATCTTATGACGATCTTTATTGGCAGTTATTTCTTTAGAAATTGTCATATATTGGAAAGTCAAAAGTCCAACTAAGAGCAATATTGGCAAGTAAAGACACTTTGTAAAGTAAAATTGTAATACTGGTCCCATTCCTTTTTTACCACGGCTTCTGCGATGATTCCCATGATTCAATGAGATATTAAATTGATGTGCAATCGGCACTGCCGTCAGAATTAAACCAAATGGTAATAAGAATAATTGGTGGTAGGCAATGACATCACCAGATAGCACAGCCATTAGCAAATAAATCAAGAACGAGGCTAAAATGACCCATTTAACCATCGCATCTGCGTCACTCTTATGTTTTTTCATGAAATAGATAGGACCAAATAAGAGTCCCGATGCCAAACAAATAGCAAATTGGACAAGGATTCCTATCACTAGTGGATAAGTACCAAGATTAAAGTTAGTAAATTGATAGACAAATGCTTGTGTAAAATATGGGCCGAGAATTTGCAGATTTAAGATAAAATAGCCGGCAATATAAAAGATAAGCAGCATTCCAAAAAGGGCTGCTAGTAATTGGTAAAAACCTCTTGCAAAATGTCTGTTCTTACTATTAAAGACAATAACTGCAATACTTGATAGGACAAAATAGACCAGTGTCTTTGGTTCAATTAACATGGCCATAGCACCAGCTATTCCTAATAAAATAAAGGCTTCATCTTTAATCAATCCTGCAAAGTATTTTGTTAAATTCCATAAAGATACTAAGATTAATGGCATTGCAAACTGGATTGGATAAAGTCCTCCAAAACCAAATACAAGATTCATCACAAAAAAGAGGAATGTAAATGTTGCTGCAATCTTTTGGCTACTAGCAAAATAATTAACTAATTTATAAAAATAAACCCCAGCTAGGTAAAAGCACAATACTTCTACTAAGACTAGCCAAATTGTTGATCCTAAAAAGTAGCTTAAGGCAATCATCACAAAATAAAGCATCCCACCAGTGGTAAAAATGTCACTATAAGGAATTTGTCCTTTTGTCAACATCATTCCAACATAGAGATTTTGTGATTGCAAATTATTCGCAAATTCTGTCAAAAAAGGCGTTGCTACACTGAGTAAGGCCACAATGATGCTATAGAAAAAAATATGAAATTTATGTAAACTCGGTACTTTTGTTTCATATTTAGTAGTATGGAGGGTTGACCCATCATAGGCATAATTATTCCCTAATCCATTATTATTATCTGTTCTAATTTGGCTCACGCAACTTCTCCTTGAAATGTCATACAAACAGTATAACAAAATCTAACCTAGAGTTAAATATCCAAATTCTTTTATCCCAATTATTTCATTCGTTTTTTGCATAAATAAAAAAGAATAGCCACTAGCTACTCTTCTTATATCTGATTTTTTATTCTTCGTCTAAAAAGCTATTGAAGACTTCTTCAATCATATCCCATTCAGCATCTGAATCTTCAGGGATTGGTTGTAAATCTCCTTCTGTACCATCTTCATTTTCTGTAAATGAATAAGCTTGAATTTCAATTTCGCCAGCTTCATCTTCTTCAGACCCAGCAGGTACTAATAATACATAGTTTTTACCGAATTCTTCACGTCCATCAATTGTTAACAAGATTTCGAATAAGGATTCATTTCCTTGTTCATCAACTAATGTAATTACTTCACGTTCGTGGTCATGATCGTGATCATGTTCATGATTTTGTGCCATACTTTTCTCCTTAATAGATTCTATCTAAATAATTTTGTAAAATTAATTGGGCGGCTAATTTATCAATGACTTTTTTTCGCTTCCCACGACTAATATCTGCTTGTTCAATTAACATACGCTCTGCTTGTACAGTCGTCAAACGTTCATCCTGATATTCAACAGGAATATTGAACTGTTCTTGAATAAGGTTTCCATATGCCTGACTTGCCTCAACTCGCGGACCACTTGAATTGTTCATATTCTTTGGTAAACCAACAACAAACTTATCAACTTTATACTGATTTACTAATTCTTCAAGTCTAGCTAAACCAAACTCTTTCTTATCTTCATCAATTTTGATAATTTCAAGTCCTTGAGCAGTAAAACCAAGTGGATCACTAATGGCTACGCCAACAGTTTTTGAACCAACATCCAGTCCCATTATTCTCATTTAAAATCAATTCCATTTCCTTGCAAATAATAGCGTACAAGTTCTTCTACAATCTCATCACGTTCATATTTACGGATTTGATTTCTAGCATCGTTGTAACGAGGAACATAAGCTGGGTCGCCACTTAATACATAACCTACAATTTGATTTATTGGGTTATAACCTTTTTCCTCAAGGGAATGGTAAACCGCAGTAAGGGTTTCACTAATTTCCTTTTTGTCACCATCATCTAATTTAAAGCGAACTGTTTCATCTGTAAATCCCATACTTACACCTTCTTTCTAACTTTAGTGCTATGCTTTATTATAGCATAATTTAGAATGAATTAACAAGAATACTAATTAAGACATTATAAAAAGCCCAAATAAATTTGAGCTTTTTATAATGCCGCGCGCAAACGGGCTTCGGTATTTTCAATATTACGGATTGAACGAGGTAAGAAAGCACGAATGTCATCTTCCTTGTAACCAACTTGAAGGCGTTTGTCATCAATTAATATCGGACTTTTAAGAATACGAGGATTGTCCTGAATTAAATCAATCACTTCACTGACACTGAGTTCATCGATATTGCAGTTTAAAGCTTTAGCATAACGATTTTTGGATGATACAATACTTTCAACACCATTTTCTGTTTTAGAAAGAATGGCAATAATTTCTTCTTTTGTTAGTGGTTCTTTACCTAGGTTTTGTTCTTTATAAGGGAGCTTGTGACCATTTAACCATGTTTTAGCCTTTTTGCAGCTCGTACAACTTGAAATCGTATAAATTTTAATCATGTTGTTGTCTCACTTTCTATTTCGTGATATGTATATATTGTAGCATAGAACATTTTTAGGGACATAGGTCTTCGGACCTATTTTTGATAATTTTTAAGCGATTTTATAAATTTGTAGTTCTCTGCAAACTCTTCAAAACACTGATATATCGGCGTCCGCAGAGATTATGTAAACTGACCATATTTGCTTAAAATAATGTTGTCTTTTTTTGTAAAAACAAATTTTTTTGTCATATAAACAGGTTTTTGAATGTCAAAACGATAAATTTCTTCTTAAAATAATAACCCAACGGAACTCTATACTCACTCTCTTGTTTCTAAGATCGTGAAAAAAAGACCCACTGGGTCTTTTTTTTTAATCTTCAATTTCAATACCGTTATCCAAATCAAGGACTAGGTTATCTGATTCTACTTCTTCTTGTTTTTCTGGTGCTTCTTCTGCTTGGTCATCTGCAATTAAACCAACTTGTACACGTACTTTATGGTCAATTTCATCAAAGATTTCAGGATGATCAGCTAAGAATTTCTTAGCATTTTCAGACCCTTGTCCAATTTTCTCACCATTATATGAGAACCATGCGCCAGCTTTCTGGATAATGTCTAAATCAGAGGCGATTTTTACTAATTCTCCTGTACGAGAAATACCTTCACCATACATGATTTCAACTTCTGCCACTTTAAATGGTGGTGCAATTTTATTTTTAACAACTTTAATTTTTGTTTCTTTACCGATACTACTGTCTTTTTGATCACCAGTACCTTTAATTTGAGTATTCCCACGAACATCTAAACGAACAGATGCATAAAATTTCAAAGCACGTCCACCAGGAGTTGTTTCTGGATTACCAAACATAACTCCAACTTTTTCACGTAATTGGTTGATGAAAATAGCAATTGTTTTGGTTTTATTAATTGATGCAGACAATTTACGCATTGCTTGACTCATCATACGTGCTTGTAGACCAACGTGACTATCACCAATGTCTCCATCAATTTCTGCACGTGGAACTAAAGCTGCTACTGAGTCGATAACTACTAAGTCAACAGCACCAGAATCAATTAATTTACCAGCAATTTCAAGTCCTTGTTCACCAGAGTCCGGTTGTGATAATAGCAATTCATCAATATTAACACCTAGAGATGCTGCATAAGCAGGATCCAAGGCATGCTCAGCATCGATAAAGGCAGCAATTCCACCTTCTTTTTGTGCTTGTGCCACTGCGTGTAGAGCAACAGTTGTTTTACCAGATGATTCTGGTCCGTAGATTTCAATAATACGACCTTTAGGGTAACCACCAGCACCTAGGGCAATATCCAATGCAAGACTTCCTGAACTCATGACTTGAACTTTTTGTTCGGCACGTTCGCCAAGACGCATTACTGCACCTTTACCAAAGTCTTTCTCAATATTTTTTAAAGCATCATCAAGCGCTTTACGACGATCATCACCAAATTTTTTTGTGATTTCTTCTGTTTTTTTAACTTTTTTTGCCAATTCATTCTCCTCTTTTTGGAAGTAATTTAAAACCAAGACATGATTTTTATCTAAAGACTATTACTCCATACATATTCCATTATAACAAATTTTGGGTATTTAATAAAGTTTTTCGGACTAGGTTGAAGGCATGTAAGCAAGCTATATATCTGACATCTGAGCGACTCCTGCCGCCAATTAGTACCTTATATGATTCTACTTTTTCTTTTGTCGAAATACCAATAAAAACTGTTCCTGCTTGTTGTCCTTCCAAGAAATCCGGACCAGCAACGCCAGTTAAGCTAACACCAATATCACTTTCAGTTAAGAGTCGTGCTTGATTAGCCATTTGTTTAGCAGTATAATCACTAACAACACCTTTTCGTTGTAAATCAGCAAATGGAATCTCTAACATTTTTGCCTTTTCTTCGATACTATAGGTAACAAATCCACCGTTAAAAATACTGGATGACCCTGGAAAATCAGCAATTTTAGATTGGAATAGCCCTGCTGTTAAACTTTCTGCAGCTGTAATTGTCTTATCTGCTTTTTTTAACAACTGGAAAGTCTCACGCGCCAGGCTATTATCCTCACCATATCCATATAATAAGTCTCCTAATAATTGTCCATCTATAGTTGAAATGGCCTTAATCTGACTTTCTAATTGATCCAATTTTTGATAAGCTAGCTCTTGAGAATCAGACTTAGTTGACAAGCGCAATGTTACCTCGCCGATTTTGGCATAGGGAGCAATTGTTGGGTCTGATTGATTTGCAATAAGATCAGCTAAAATAGTAACTAATTGGCTTTCTCCAATTCCAAAAAAACGTAAAACACGAGAGTAGAGTTTAGTTTCCTCATTCAGCAACAGTGGTAGTAGATACTGATTAACCATTGGTTTCAATTCACTAGGCGGTCCAGGTAAGACGACATAAGTTACACCAGCTTTTTCGATTAAACCACCAACAGCTAGACCTGTAATATTTTGAATAGGTTTGGACCCTTCAATCAACTGTGCTTGCCTCTCATTATTTGGAGTTCTAGAACTCTCAGACCGAGAGGAAAAAAATTGGTCCAGTTTTTGACTAGCTTCTCTGTCAAAGACCAATGACAGACCTAAAAACTTAGCTAGCGTTTGTTTAGTCAAATCATCCTCAGTAGGTCCCAAACCGCCACATAATATCACTAAATCACTACGTTTACTTGCAACTTCAAGGATATTTAATAATCTGATTTCATTATCGCCTACTGCTGTATGATAATAGACATCAACTCCAATCTCTGCCATTTTTTCTGATAAAAACTGTGCGTTCGTATTAACTATTTGACCGGTCAAGATTTCTGTTCCGACTGCAATTAATTCAGCTTTCATTTTGCCCCCTACTTACTTATCCGATATATTTCTACATTTTATCAAAAAAATCTTTATTTCACGAATAAAATAAGGATTTTTCTTTTCTCTTACTGACAAGTCTACAATGTCAGTCTTAGTACATTGGTATCAGTTCTTTCTTTTTGAATGAGATAACTACTTCACCTCACTTTATCATTCGAAAAGACATACCAATTTTTACCTAAAAAACAAAATTTATGAGATGACAATTGTTCCTAAATGATTTAAATAACTATAATTCAGAAAATCCGAGTCTGCACCTATACTATATCCTATCCTATTTTCAAAATCAAGAACATCTCTGTCACAAAAAAAGTCATATGTCTTCTTATAGTTAGCCTGTAATGCTGGACATATAACATATTAATTATTTAAAATGGCAAGTACTTTCATGATCATTGACCATGCCTGAAGCTTGCATAAAGGAGTAGATTGTTGTTGGGCCTAAAAATTTAAAGCCTCGTTTTTTTAAATCCTTTGCTAATTTCACTGATAAGTCAGTTTGAGTTGGAACTGTGTGCTCTTGGTTGACGAGGTTGTCAATTGGATTTCCACCAACAAAGTTCCAAAGATAGGCATCAAAGCTTCCAAATTCAGCTTGAACTTTTTGCACCGCCTGAGCATTGTTGACAGTTGCTGACAGTTTCAACCTATGGCGGATAATTTGTGGATTCTGCAAAGCGGAAGCCATTTCCGCTTGACTAAACTGAGCGACATAATCAATGTCATAGTTATGGAAAACAGCATTGAAGGCCGGCCTTTTCCTTAAAACAGTCAGCCAAGAGAGGCCTGACTGATAGGACTCTAAACAAAGGAGCTCAAAAAGAGCTTGGTCATTATGAAGAGGCTTCCCCCATTCCAGGTCGTGGTAATTACAGTAGAGGGAGTTATCTAGAGGTACCCAAGAACACCGTTTCATCATTTAACCTTTCATCAACATTTTAAGAGCTGATTTAATATACTGCTCAGCTGTTTCATCTGTTCCTTCAAAGAAAGCTCGAATTTTCTTCAATTCTGTTGCTTTGTAGCCCAGTGCAAGTAGTGCTTCAATAGCTTCATCAAGTTGTAGATTGCCACCCGCGTTTGCTTTACTTGTTGGGGCACTATCTTTAGGTGCCTCAACAAACTTACCAGCTAAGTCTAAAATCATTTGCTGAGCTGTTTTCTTACCAATTTTAGGGAATTTCATTAAGTACTTGATATCACTGTTGTCAATGGCCATGACTAAGCCTTCATTATCGTCGACGGCGACAATCGCAAGCGCAGTCATAGGACCAATTCCAGAAACTGAGATGAGTTTCAAGAAGACATCTTTTTCCTCTTCTGTATGAAAACCAAATAAGAGGTGAGCGTCCTCACGAATAACTTGGTGTAAATAAATAGTGACCTGTTGATTGACACTGTCAGAAAAACTATAAGGATTAGCAACATAGATAATATAGCCTAAACCATTAGCTTCGACCACAATATATTTAGCAGTAATTTTAGTTAATTGACCTTTTATATAATCAAACATGTTAAACCTTTTTCTTCATTTTGGCTGAGAGGACAATTAAGTAAAGTCCTAAAGTGGCAATAATAATAAACGCAATTTGGACCCCTAAACGACCCGTAAAGTGACTGATGGAAACTGTAAAAGCAGCTAAAATAGCCCCTAATGGTTGAGCCATCGAGATAAATCCTGTATAAGAACCAATTTTCGACTGGTCCATCATTTCTGCCCGTAGGACTTGATTGGCCGGAACATTTATCATTTCTCCAACTGTAAAAATAAGGACTGCAATCCAGATCCAAATAAACTGGTTAAAAGAGAATGATAGTAACATGCCAAACGAAAATACCAAAGAACCAATGATTAGTTGTTGTAATAAATCCCATTTTTCTGTCAATTTATTAACAAAGGCCATTAAAGTAACTATTAAGACAGTGTTTGTCAGAACCATCAAAGACAACATCTTAGCACTTGTAATGGTATAGCCAAAAATTGCCGTTGGCTGGAAATATAATTTGAGGTGTACTGGGACATAGTTATCCATCTGCATCCAGATACATGAAAAGAGAATTGACCCTAAGGTGAAAACTAGAAAGGCTTTGTCATCTAGCACTTGTCGATAATTCTTAAAGGTCCCAACAATACCGGTCTGATGCTCAAATTGCTGGTCAGCTGGCTTAGTCTCTCCAAATTTATAGTAGGCAATAAAGAAACATCCCAAATTAACAATAAAGAGTGCTATCAATAATTCCCAAAAATAGTGGTCATAGAATAATCCGGAAATTCCGGCTCCAAACATGACCGCAATATTAATGAACCAATAGTTTATGGTATAGACAAAACGTCGGTTACTAGCATCAGTTAGGTCAATAAGCATGGCTTCATAGGCTGGGGCATAAAAGGCAGATGATAGCTCTACCAATAGGATCCCAACAAATGTGATCCAAGGGAAAGGATGCCCAGGTACATTAGCGATGATTGTAAAAAGCCAACCAATCGTTGAACCAATTGATCCGATAATGACAACCTTTTTACGGCCAATGGCATCAGATAAATGTCCGCCATAAAGACTGCCTACGAAACCTGTCAAACTAGTCACCATCATCAAAAGCCCAGTCCAGAAGGTTCCAAAATAGGTCGTGTAATACATGGCCATAAAAGGGAAGATGCTGCTACCCAAGGTTATGGTGATAAAACGGACAAGCTGCCTAATCTGAATATCTTTTGGCAGTTTGAAAAAATCTTTCATTGTCTTCTTTCTAATATTTTCCTAAATCTCTCAAGCTAGTATGATTTTCTTGTATCCGTCGGAACATTTTTTCCATATCCGCTTTACTAAAATTAATCAAGACAGGTCGCCCATGTGGACAGTTATATGGATTTTTACATTGTGCCAGTTGCAATAGTAATTGCCGTGCTGAATAGTCATCTAGACTATGATTTGCTTTAATTGATCGTTTACAGCTCATCATGATGGCTAACTCTGCACGATAAGTTTTAATGGACACATTATTTGTCAACAAAAGCATATCACACATTTCATAGACACCAGATTCAATTTCATTTTCCTTCATCCAAATTGGATGTTCGCGGAGAATGAAGGTATTTTGTCCATATTCTTCTAGATAAATGCCAACTTGATTTAGTAAATCCATCTTTTCTTGCAGATTAATAAAATCTGACCCAGAAAATTCAAAGAGATAGGGAACTAATAATTGTTGCAAACTATTGTCGACCTGACCAATTTTTTCTCGATAATACTCATATTTAACACGCTCTTGAGCAGCGTGTTGATCAATGATAAACAATCCACCATTCCCCTGAGCAAAGAGATATGTTCCATGCATTTGCCCAAAGTAATCTAACTCGGGGAAAACCGAAGTTTCTTCGTTCTCTAAATTTTCAATCAGTTTTGTTAATTTTTTCTGATTAGATAAATCCAAATCTGGATGATTGGCATCATCCACATCACTTATCGTGCGACTAGCATGCTTGACAGAGAATGTTGGACTTGTCTCTTCAACTAAAGGCGGTACTTGGTCACCTATCTTTACACCGCTGTCAACTATATTACTTTGACCAGGTTGGTTAGAGGGCTCTTCTTTTCTATTATCAACTGTAAAGAAATCACCTTTTTCTTTATCATAGTAAATTTTATTGGCTTGTAAAGGTAGACTTGTTTGTTCAAATTTATTATTGTTTCTTGTCGTTGACTTGGCTAAATTTTCCAAGGCATCAGGAATCAAATCCTGTAAACGGAGACTCTCTGAAATTGCTGAACTAATTAAACTCATTAATTCACGTTCTTTTGAAATCCGCACTTCCTGTTTAGTTGGGTGGACGTTTACATCAGCTAAATAAGGATCGATTTGAATATCAATAACGACAATTGGAAAGCGTCCAACCATTAATTTTGATCCATAACCATCTAAAATTGCCCTGTTCAAGAGAAAGTTTTTGATATAACGCCCATTGATTAAAATAGTTATGTAATTTCGATTTGCCCTTGTTAATTCGGGTAAACTAACAAAGCCCGAAACCTCAAAGTCTAAATCTGCCGTTGAAATCTCGACCATTTTCTTCGCAGTGTTAATACCATAGATACCTGCAATAGCTTGTTTTAAATCAGCAGTTCCTGAGGTCTTAGTTAACTCCCTTCCATCACAAATCAATGTAAAGGCTACTTCTGGATGAGCTAAGCTAAGACGATTGACCACATCGACAATATGCGCAAGCTCAGCTTGCAGACTCTTCATGTATTTTAAACGAGCAGGCGTGTTGAAAAAGAGATTTTCAACTTTTATCTTTGTTCCAACTGGCGTTGAGACTGGTTCAATTGATTCAACTTCTCCACCCTTGGAGATTAGTTGATTGCCATAGTCTGCTTCAGCTGTTGCTGATTTAATTGTCAGTAAACTGATAGAAGCAATTGAAGGTAAAGCCTCACCACGGAAACCCAAAGTTCTAATTCTGAAAAGATCACTTTGATTTTTTATCTTACTGGTTGCATGACGTAACAAACTAAGGGGTAAGTCTTCTTTTGACATCCCATCCCCATTATCAGTTATAGTAATTGATTTAAGTCCTGATTCTTCAATCTCAATTGTAATTTGACTGCTTTTGGCATCAATAGCATTCTCGACCAATTCTTTCACAACACTTGCTGGCCGTTCAATAACTTCACCAGCCGCGATCTGATTGGCGAGAACCTCTGGTAATTCTACAATCTTTTGCATCTTCCATTTTCCTCGCATTCTTATGGTCTATTATAACATAAAGCAAAAGGGCAATCTCCTCTCAGATTGCCACTTTTTTATAAGTTCTTTTTCAGTTCATAGAGGGCAGTCATAGCCTCCATTGGGGTCATATTGATAACATCCATGGCTTTCAATTGCTCAATGACTTGGTTCTCCTCAGCATCTGGGGCAAAGAGTTCCAATTGTTGATTCTTGTCGGTCTGTGCTTGTTGGGATTCCTCTGCATTGGCAACTAGTGTCAACTGAGTCGATTGGTTCTCTAATTTTTGGAGAATGGCATCCGCACGTTGTAAGAGTTCTTTTGGCAGCCCAGCAATTTTGGCCACGTGGATGCCGTAGGATTTATCCGCCGGTCCTTGGGCAATCTTATGAAGGAAAGTCACTTCGCCATTTTCTTCCAAGGTTGCGACATGGACATTTGTCAGGCTTTTTAGGCGGCTTGACAGGTCTGTCAACTCATGATAATGGGTGGCAAACATTGTTTTTGCTCCCACGTGGTCATGGATAAACTCAATAATTGATTGAGCTAGCGCCATGCCATCATAAGTAGCTGTTCCTCTTCCTAATTCGTCAAATAGAATTAAAGACCGTGGGCTTGCGCCTTTGATTGCTTGGTTGGCCTCCATCATTTCGACCATGAATGTCGATTGTCCAGAAATCAGGTCATCTGCTGCGCCAATTCTTGTAAAGATGGCATCAAAAATGGGAATTTCTGCAAGGTCTGCTGCCACATAAGAACCAAGTTGGGCCATAATACTGGTTAAAGCTAACTGCCTCATATAAGTTGATTTACCACTCATATTAGGTCCTGTAATGAGCTGGATATTCGTTTCTTGACTAAATTGAATGGTGTTGGGAATATATTCTTTGACGCTCATCACTTTTTCAACCACTGCATGGCGACCATTAATGATATTAATTTCTTGATGGTCGGTGAAACTTGGTCTGATGTAATGGTTTTTCTCAGCCACAACTGCTAAACTTTGGAGGACATCGACGGCAGCAATTGATTTGGCAAGTTGTTGAAGGCGATCAATATAATTTTCCACCCGTGAGCGCAATTGCATAAAGATATCGTACTCAAGAGTTGAGGATTCTTCTCTAGCTTCCAACATTTGTCCTTCAATTTTAGCTAATTCCGTGGTTCCATAACGCTCAGAATTTTTTAAGGTTGCTTTCCTAAAGAAATGGTCCGGAACAAGGGATAAATTAGAGTTTGTGACATGGAAATAGTAACCATCTTTTTTATTGTAATCAATTTTAAGATTGTTAATACCACTTGCTTGGCGCTCTTTCATTTCAATGTCTGCTATCCAGCCCGTGCCTTCTTTCATGACCTTCCGATAATGATCCAATTGTTTGTCAAAACCAGTTTTGATGATATTACCTTCACTAATTGTTGCAGGCGCATCTGGATCAATAGCTGATTGAATTAGGTGTTCTAACTCAGGGATTGGGTCGATACCAGCAATGAGTCCCTCTAAGTGAGGACTATCCATACTTTCCAAAATGGCTTTAATTGTTGGCACTTGAGCTAAGGTATGTCCTAGTTGCAATAAGTCTTTGGGATTAACCTTACCGAAAGATACACGACTTGAAAGTCTTTCAATGTCATAGACACCTTTTAAGCTATCACTTAAATCAGAACGCTCAATGAAATTATCAAGTAAGACTTGAATAATTTCTTGGCGCTGGATTACAGCTTCTTTACTAATTAGAGGACGGTCAATCCAAGCACGCAGAAGTCGCATCCCCATTGCTGTCTTGGTTTGATCTAATAACCAGTATAGACTGCCATGTTTTTTTCCGGTTCGAGCATTTTCTAGTAGATCTAAGCTTGATTTAGTAGCATAAGACATTTGTAAGTAATCGTTTATCTCATAGTGAACGACTTTTTGAAGGTGAATTAGGTCGCGCATTTGCGTATGGTGTACATAAGCTAATAACTTACTTGCGACCATTTTTTCAATGATTGACAAATTATTATCTAAAAGTTTACTGTCATCAATTTCTTCCTCTTCATAAGATAGTAATAGATTATATTGTTTTACTAAAATTTCTTCTTCTTGGCCACTTAAGTCATATCCAACAAGAACTTCTTTAGCTTTCAAATTTAAGATTTCACTGCAAATACTTGCGAAATCCTCCAGAGCTGTCACAAAGAATTCACCAGTAGCTAGGTCCATATAAGCCAAACCATAATTGCTACCATTATAATCAATCGCAACTAAGAAATTATTTGAACTGGTTGGTTTAGCTGAATCGACAACAGTTCCGGGAGTAATCACTTGAACCACTTCACGTTTAACAACGCCGACAGCTTTTTTAGGATCTTCCATTTGTTCAGCAATGGCTACTTTATAACCTTGCTCAATTAAAACATCAATATATTGTTGTGCTGAATGGTGGGGCACTCCCGCCATGGGTATTGGGTTTTCAGCATTCTTGTTGCGACTGGTTAAACCAATTTCTAATATTTGAGCTGCTTTAACAGCATCGTCATAAAATAATTCGTAAAAGTCACCCATCCTAAAAAGCAAAAAAGCATCTGGATAATTTACTTTTATGTCCAGATACTGTTGCATTCCAGGAGAAACTTTAGGCTCTGTCATCCTTTATCTCCTTATTAATTTTCTCTTCAATGGTTTTAGTTACATATTGAATTAAATCACTGGCATCTTGCATTTTTTGTCTATAATCATTAATTAATGGCTGATCTTCTAAACTGTCTTGCAATTTCCTTGCCTCTATGTTTGATTGTTTAGCAGCGTTTGTTTTTTCAAACTTTTCAAACAAGAGAGCATTCTGTTGATTTAGTTTCATTAAATAAGCATCGTTCTTATATTTTTCTAAAAACTGATTATTTTGACTAATAGCTTTAAAATCCTTGATACTGCTATGATTTTCAACGGCTTCGATCAATTGCTTTAAAGATTCTTGATAATGTATCATAAGCTGGCAGCCAGATCTTTTTCATACCTTTGGGCAATTTCTTCATTACGACAGATTATTAATAGCGTATCTGCGCCAGCAATTGTCCCCAAAACATCTGCTATATTATCACTATCTACTAGATTAGCCAAGACATCTGCCTCTCCTAAACTAGTATGTAAGACCAACATAAATCCTGCTCGGTCGACACTTTGAATATAGTACCGGACATCAGGGCTAAAAGGTGTCGCCATAGGTTCTGATAGACTATAATATAATTTTCCCTTTTCATCACGCAACTTGAGAAGTCCAATCTCTCTTAAATCCCTAGACAGTGTTGCTTGAGTAACATTAATTCCATCATTCTGAAGGAAAGTTTTAATGTCTTCCTGGGTTCCAATATGCTGAGCTTGAATAATCTGCTTTATATGATTTTGACGCTCAATTTTATTCATAAGATTCCACCCCAATTGTATAATTATCCTCTAGATTATATCAAATTTCTTACTTTATTTCATCCAAATCCATCACAATTTTAGAATTTATGAATAAAATTTATAGATATAAGTCCCTTTTTTATCTCTTTTTTTAAAAATATTTATTTTTTGAACTAATTTATTAACTTTTTTAAAATTGACTGTTTTACCTTTTAGATTTATGGTATAATTTCTCAATCGAACTCTCGTTTATTTTGTTAAAATGTGATAAAATGAAATGACAAACTATTTTAGGAGAAAACAAATGGATACTAAAACACTCGTTGCAAATGAAATTGCAAAAGTTGTTCCTGAGTTGGAACAAGATACCATTATCAATTTAATTGAAACACCAAAGAATTCTGAAATGGGTGACTTAGCCTTCCCAGCTTTCAGCTTGGCAAAAGTCCTTCGTAAAGCCCCACAAATGATTGCTAGTGACCTTGCTGAAAAAATTAATGCTGACCAATTTGAAAAAGTTGTTGCTATTGGTCCTTACATTAACTTTTTCCTTAACAAATCACTTATCTCTCAAGATGTAATGAAAGACGTTATTACTGAAAAAGCTGATTTTGGTCAACAACATATTGGTGATGGTCAAAACATTACCTTAGATATGTCTAGTCCTAACATCGCAAAACCATTCTCAGTTGGTCACCTTCGCTCAACAGTTATTGGTGATTCTATTGCTAGTCTTTACTCTAAACTAGGCTATAATTTATTCCGTATTAACCATTTAGGTGACTGGGGTAAACAGTTTGGGATGTTGATTGTTGCTTACAAACTTTGGGGCGATCCAAAGGCTGTTGAAGCTGACCCAATTGCTGAACTTTTGAAATTATACGTCCGTATTAATGCCGAAGCGGAAGAAAAACCTGAACTTGATGAAGAAGCTCGTCAATGGTTTAAAAAATTGGAAGATGGCGACAAAGAAGCTTGGGATTTATGGCAATGGTTCCGTGATGAAAGTCTTGTTGAATTTAACCGTATCTACGAAAAACTAAATATTACTTTTGACCATTACCATGGGGAAGCCTTCTATAATGATAAGATGGATGAAGGTCTTCAAATTCTTGAAGATAAAAACCTTCTTCATGACTCTAAAGGTGCTAAAATTGTTGACCTTGAAAAATACAACCTTCCACCAGCACTTATCAAAAAATCTGATGGTGCTACCCTTTATATCACGCGTGATATGGCCACAGCAATGTACCGTAAACGTACATTTGACTTTGTTAAAAATATTTACGTTGTTGGTCAAGAACAATCACATCACTTCAAACAACTAAAAGCAGTTCTTAAAGAAATGGGATTTGACTGGTCAGACGATATGGTTCACGTTTCATTTGGTCTAGTTACTAAGAATAAGAAAAAACTATCAACTCGTAAAGGTAATATCATCTTACTTGAACCAACTTTAGACGAAGCCGTTTCTCGTGCCCTTACACAAATTGAAGCAAAAAATCCTGATTTAGAAAATAAAGAAGAAGTTGCTAAACAAGTTGGTATTGGTGCCATCAAGTTCTATGACTTGAAAACAGACCGTGACAATGGTTATGACTTCGACTTAGAAGCAATGGTTTCATTTGAAGGTGAAACTGGTCCTTATGTTCAATATGCTTATGCTCGTATTCAGTCAATTTTACGCAAAGCTAATTTCACTCCAGATGCTAGTGCTAACTATTCATTAAAAGACACTGAAAGCTGGGAAATTATCAAGTTGATTCAAGCCTTCAGCAAAACTATCCAACGTGCGGCTGAAAAATATGACCCATCAACCATTGCTAAGTATGCAATCCAATTGGCTCAAGCCTTTAATAAATACTATGCACACACACATATCCTTGATGAAAGTGACGAGCGTGACAGCAGATTAGCATTATGCTACTCAACTGGTATAGTCCTTAAAGAAGCCCTTCGTCTACTTGGCGTTGAAGCTCCTGAAAAAATGTAAATATATAAAAAAACAGTTCCTTGGGAACTGTTTTTTTATACTGGTTTATCATAATTTTTGCGACGTATTTTAAAGTCCGAACTAATTACTTCGTCAACATCAACAATTGAGATAAAGGCATCTGGATCAAGATCAGCCAAGATTCGTTTGACTTCACGGACCTCATTAGGACTTAAAGTGATGTACATAACATTGTACTCATTACCAGAATAAGCTCCCTCACCTCTCAAGTAGGTAACCCCACGATTGATTTCAGTTAAAATCTGTGCAGCTGCAGCTTTTGAATGCTTAGTAATGATAATCATACCACGAATTGTGTAACCACCATTTTGAACAACTGTAATGACTTGACTAAAAACAAAGGAAGCTACTAAGGTGTAAAGCATATGTTTGAGGTCAATATAGGATAAAGAGGCAATTAGAACTAATGCATCTATAAAAAGCAACGTTTGTCCTAACTTAATGCCCAATTTTTCTTCAGCAATTCGACCAATGATATCTGTTCCACCAGTAGTTGCACCATATCGAAAAACAATTCCACTACCAAGACCGGCGCATAACCCCCCAACAACTGCCACTAACATCATATCGTGTTCCAGTCCCATGGCAATAGGAACCTTCTGCCAAAGCCAGATAAAAATTGACATTGTTACAGTGCCATAGATTGTAAGGAATAGCGACCGCTTACCAAAAATTTTCGCTCCCAAGATAAATAAAGGAATGTTTAGAATCAGAGAAGAATAGGCTGGGTTAATCCCTATCATTGCATGGAGTATTAAAGTAATTCCAGCTACACCACCTTCTGCCAATTTGTTTGCCATATTAAAATTTACAAAACCAAAAGCATATATTGCTACCCCAAGAGTAATGAGGACTAATTCTTTTAGCCTATTTAAACGTTCTATATTGTTCATCATTTCACCTCATTCTTTCACAAAAAACTAGCCGCTTCATGTAGAAGCAAACTAGCTATTTTTTCTTTTTCCGATTTTTCGGTTTATTAATAAAGAAATCAGGACTATTAATTTCATCCATATCAAATATTGAGATAAAGGCTCTCGGATCAATTTCATTAGCCATTGCTTTCAACTCGCGAACATCCGTTCGACTTAGAGCGGCATAAATGACTTTCTTTTCTCTTGCTGAGTAGGCTCCTTCACCATTCAAATAGGTTACTCCTCGCCCTAATTCCTCCATGATAAATGTTGCAATATCAGAATAATTTTCTGAAACAATAATTGTTCCTCGAACAGAATAACCACCATTTTGCACCAAGTGAGCAATTCGACCATACATAAAACTTGCTATTAAAGCATACATCATATCAGGCAGTGAAATATAAGTTAGGGAAACAATCATTACAAAAACATCAATCCCTAATAGTGCTTGGTTTAATTGTAAACCAAATCTATTTTCAATCATTTTTGCAATAATATCAGCTCCACCAATTGTTCCACCAGTTCGAAAAACGATGCCCCCGCCAACACCACCAATG
Organism: Streptococcus parauberis NCFD 2020; assembly: GCF_000187935.1. Taxonomy (NCBI): domain Bacteria; kingdom Bacillati; phylum Bacillota; class Bacilli; order Lactobacillales; family Streptococcaceae; genus Streptococcus; species Streptococcus parauberis. The sequence goes on along the minus strand of NZ_AEUT02000001.1, from coordinate 2,029,776 downwards.
ATACCAGCCATTAACGACACTACCAGACTATCATGGTCTAAATCGATGATAAATGGAATTTGTTGGAAAACCCAAACAAATAAATACATGGCAACAATTCCTGTGACAGTGTAAACTGTTGATCGCTTACCAAAATATTTTACTCCAAGAAAAACTAAGGGCAGATTAATCAAATAACCTGTGATTGTTGGATTAATATTAAAGAGTGCTTTGGCAACTAATGTTAAACCTGCTAAGCCATTTGCGGCAATCCTGTTTGCCATATAGAAATAAACAAACGCAAAAGCATATATACCTGCTCCTAAAATAATGAAGAAGAAGTTTTTAATTTGTAGTTTATTATCTATGGGCATAATCCCTCCTGATTTTTCTAATCATCCTCAACGAATCGACCAATGATTCGAACATTTTCTGCAACTGATATAAAAGCTTTCGAATCGGCCTTGGCCATAATCCATTTAAAATCATTGTATTCTTCCTGGGTTAAAATGGTAATCAGGACAGACTTATGTACATGTTTATAGGTTCCTTCCGCATCATTAATACAGGTTACCCCACGATGCAGTTTTTTATGGATTGCTGCAATAACACGATCTGGATGCTCCGTTACAATCATGGCTTGCATTTTCTTCTGTTTCGTATACAGAGCATCTGTCACACGACTAGATACAAAAATAGAAACCATTGAGTAAAGAGCATATTGCCAACCAAACAGAAGTCCAGCAATCGTCAAAATAACCCCGTTAATAATTAATGCAATAACTCCAACATCTTTACCAGTGGATTTTCTTAAGGTTAAACTAATTATGTCAGTCCCACCACTAGAAATTCTTGAGCGTAATGAGTAGCCTATGCCGAGACCCATAAACAGACCACCAAAGATAGCATTAATCAAGGGGTCAGTCGTTAAGGTAATCTGAGGCATCAATTGGATAAAGAGAGAGCTCATTGAAACCGTTATGAAGGTAAAGACTGTAAATTTATGCCCAATTTTATACCAAGCTAATAACATCAAAGGCATATTAATAAGGTAGTAGGCCACTGATATAGGGAAAACAAAGCCAAAAAAGCGATCTGATAGGGCAGATATAATCTGTGCTAAACCAGTTGCTCCACTGGCATATACATGCCCTGGCTGATAAAAAATATTAACAGCTATACTTGATAATATCCCATATAAGAGTGAAGCAGATATTTTCTCTCCATACTTGTCTCTGGAAATACTTCTCAACGTGTTTAGTAAACCGACACGTTTGGCACCTCTACCGATGACATACTTCACTCGTTTTTTATAGGGACTTTTCTTATAATCAGGTTTTTTATAAGCAGGTTTTTTAATCATGATCTTGTATTTGTAGACTCAATTCCTCTAATTGTTTTACTGAAACTGTACTTGGAGCTTGTGTCATTGGATCTGACGCTTTATTATTTTTAGGAAAGGCAATAACTTCACGAATATTATCTTTACCTGCTAGCAACATGACAAAACGGTCGAGTCCAATTGCTAATCCACCATGTGGCGGGAAACCATAATCCATTGCTTCTAACAGGAAGCCAAATTGTTCTTTGGCGTCTTCTTCTGTAAAGCCTAAGGCTTTGAACATATTAGCTTGCATATCTTTTTGATTAATCCGAAGGCTACCGCCTCCTAATTCATAACCATTAAGAACGATATCGTAAGCAACGGCACGAACTTTGGCAAGGTCGCCATTTAAGTATTCTATTGTCTCTTCAGTAGGTAAGGTGAATGGGTGATGTGCTGACATATATCGATTTTCTTCTTCAGACCATTCAAACATTGGCCAATCAATAACCCATAGGAAATTGAACTTATCAGCGTCAACTAAGTTTTGCTCCTTAGCAATGCGTGTTCTTAAGGCGCCTAAAGTATTGTTAGCAACTTCTAAACTATCTGCTACAAAGAGAATTAAATCTCCCTCACCAGCATCTAAGTGACTTGTTAATTGATCAGCAATTGGCACTAAAAATTTAGAAACGGGACCAGTTAATTGCCCATCAACAACTTTGGCCCATGCTAAACCTTTGGCACCAAATTGTTTAGCATACTCTGTCATTTTATCAATGTCTTTACGTGAGTAGCTATCTGCTTTACCTTTGACAACAATACCTTTTACTGTTTCTGCTTGAGAGAAGACTTTAAAGTCAACTTCCTTAACAACTTCAGTAAGATCTTGTAATAGCATCTCGAAGCGCGTATCTGGCTTATCAGATCCATATCGGTTCATTGCTGTATCATAAGCCATACGTGGGAAAGGAAGTGTCACTTCAATTCCTTTCGTTTCTTTCATAACTTTAGCAATCATGCCTTCAACAATCTCTTGAATCTCATATTCATCAAGGAATGATGTTTCTAAGTCAACTTGGGTAAATTCTGGTTGACGGTCACCACGAAGGTCTTCGTCACGGAAACATTTAACAATTTGATAATAGCGGTCAAAACCTGAATTCATCAACAATTGTTTTGTGATCTGTGGACTTTGTGGTAAGGCATAAAAATGTCCTTGACTGACACGACTTGGTACCAAATAGTCACGCGCGCCCTCAGGTGTTGATTTAGTTAACATTGGTGTTTCCACATCAATGAATTCTAAGTCATCAAGATAATTACGAATTGAATGTGTTACTTTAGCACGTAATTTAAAGTTTTCTAACATCTCTGGACGACGCAAATCAAGGTAACGGTAACGTAACCGTGTTTCATCACTAACTTCTACTTGATCTTTAATTTCAAATGGCGTCGTTTTAGAAGTATTCAAAATTGTTAAGCTTGTTACTTTAAGTTCAACTTGACCAGTTGCTAAGTTGTCATTGGATTGTTGACGAGCCTCAACTTGACCAGTTACCTCAATCACATATTCACTACGTAAGCCTTCAGCCATTGCCATGAGCTCACTTGATACTTCTTCTGGATTAATAACAAGCTGCATGATCCCTTCACGATCTCGTAAGTCGATAAAAATAAGACCACCTAAGTCTCGACGACGACTTACCCACCCTTTTAGGGTGATTTCTTGTCCGATATGTTCAGATCGGACACGTCCTGCATACATGCTTCGTTTCATTCTATTACTCCAATACTTTTTTAGTCCCTACCATTATAACAAAAAGGCCATAAAAACCCCACCTTTTGTGAGGACTTTCTGAAAATCGCTGAGAAATTTTGGGTCAAAATTTCAAAGATAGGAAAAGACGTGAAAGTTTCCACGTCCTATTCTTTTAGTTTAATTTTGCTAGCACAGCTGCAAAGTCATTTGTTAGTTCTTCAAAAGTCACTTCTAACTCTTGGCGCGTTTGATTGTTTTTGATGGTTACCTTACCTGCTTCAACTTCACTTTCACCTAAAGTGATAATGGCTTTAGCTTTAAAGACATCCGCAGACTTAAATTGCGCTTTAATCTTACGACCAAGATAATCACGTTCTGCTTTGAATCCTTGACGGCGGATGGCTTGAACAAGCTCTAAAGCTTTGCTATTTGCTCCATCCCCAAGAACGGCCATATATAAATCAAGATTTTCTTCAATTGGAAGCTCAATCCCTAATTTTTCGATAATCATCAAGAGACGCTCTAAACCTAGACCAAAGCCAAATGCAGCAGTTTCTGGCCCATCAAAGTAAGTGACTAAGCCGTCATAGCGACCCCCACCACAAACGGTTAATTCAGAATCTTCAATTTCGGTAATGACTTCAAAAATCGTGTGATTATAGTAGTCCAAACCACGAACCATGTTGGTGTCAATTGTGTAGGAAATTCCTAACATATCTAACATGTCGCGTACCCCATCAAAGTGAGCTTGACTTTCTTCATCCAAGAATTCCAAGATTGATGGTGCATTTTTTACAGCCTCGATATCTTCTTTTTCTTTAGAGTCTAAGACACGTAATGGATTTTCTTCTAAACGACGTTGGCTATCTTTTGATAACTTATCTTTTTGTGGCGTTAAGAAGTCGATTAGGGCTTGGCGATAAGCTGCGCGACTTGATGGATTTCCAAGACTATTGATTGACAGTTTCAAATTCCCAATTCCAAGTGCATTAAATAAATCATAAGCCATAGCAATTGTTTCAACATCTATAGCGGGATTGGCTGAACCAAAGCACTCTACCCCAATCTGATGGAATTGACGAAGGCGACCTGCTTGTGGACGTTCATAACGAAACATTGGCTCGATATAGTACATTTTTAGTGGTTTTTGCACTTCTGGAGCAAAGAGTTTATTTTCCACATATGAACGCACAACAGGAGCTGTTCCTTCTGGACGTAACGTAATGTGACGGCCACCTTTGTCATTAAAGTCATACATTTCTTTGGAAACAATATCTGTTGTATCACCGACTGAGCGGCTGATTACTTCATAGTGTTCAAACATTGGTGTTCTAATTTCACCATAATTGTACTTTTTAAATGTTTCACGTGCAACATGTTCAACATACTGCCATTTGGCAGCTTCAGCAGGAAGAATGTCCTGAGTTCCCTTTGGTTTTTGTAATTTCATTTGATAAGATACTTGGAGTCCTTTGGTTTTCATCAGTTATTGGTTAATAAATTTTTGATATAAAATAGCTAGGACTCTATCCTTTCTTTAACATTTAATCATAACTATTTTACCACAAAAAAGATTGACTAGCATTTATCACAGCTAGTAAATTACGCTTTCATCAACTGAATTCTTGCTTTTTGTTTTATGTAGAAAATAACTTTTGAAAAAAGTGTCAAGTAACTTTACTTTACAAAAAAGATATGATATCATGTTAAAGTTGATGAAAATCACGTAAACTAAAAATGAATCAGGGTTGCTAGTAACTCAAAATTCTCATGAACCTTTTTGATTCAGAGCATTTAAATCGCTACTACAATAAACCCTACATAATTTAATCGGAGGATAGAAAAAATGGCAGTTCCTGCACGTCACACGTCTAAAGCTAAAAAGAACAAACGTCGTACACACTACAAATTGACAGCTCCATCTGTACAATTCGACGAAACTACTGGAGATTACTCACGTTCTCACCGTGTATCACTTAAAGGATACTACAAAGGACGTAAAATCGCTAAAGCTAACGAAGCTAAATAATAGAAGGGAGATACCATGCGCGTAAATATTACACTTGAACACAAAGAATCTGGTGAACGCTTGTACCTTACTTCAAAAAACAAACGTAACACTCCAGACCGTCTTCAATTGAAAAAATATTCACCAAAATTACGTAAACACGTAACTTTCACTGAAGTTAAATAATTGAAACAGCTAAAGTCCTTGAAAGATTTCTTTCAAGGACTTTTTTCTATCTCTTATGCTACAATTAAAGCAATATAAACAAGGAGGATAAGCCTATGTCTCAATTACAATCACATCAATCGGACTCAGAAATTAGTAGCATTATCAAGAAAGAGGATTATTATTGGAAAAATTCACAATTGAAACAGAGCGTCTAGTTATTCGCCCACTTTCCGAAGGAGATTATCAGGCCTGGTTTCAGGGTTTTGATAACCGTCACGAATCGCAACATGCTTTTGATGACGGCCGTCTGGACATGACCATCTGTGATTCCCAGTGGTTTCAGAAGTTAGTAGCTCGTCATCAGGAACTTTGGGATAAGGATGACACCTATATCTTTGCTGTTTTTGATAAGACTGGCCAGCACCTTGGCATGCTCAATATCGCCACCTTAGCCCGCACCAACATGCAGTGGGGCGAACTGGGCTATTTCATTCATAACCAGCACTGGCGTAAAGGCGTTGCCTACGAGGCGCTATCAGCTTTAGTAGAGGCCAGCTGGAAGGAGCTGGGCTTCCATCACTTAGAAGCTCAAATTTCCCCGGAGAATAACGCGTCACAGCAATTGGCTGAGAAATTAGGTTTTGTCTATGAATGTCGCCGTCCCAAGTTTGCCTTTGAAGCAGGTCAGTGGGTTGACAAGGATATTTACAGTAAGAATTTACATGAGCAGCCCTTAAATTAATTACTTAGAAGTCTATTGGGCTTCTTTTTTTACAGTCATGCTATAATAGTCAGAGATATTAATGATATAAAAGGAAGTTACTCATGCAAAAACACTGTCAAGAATGTGGTACAAAACTCATTGCCAAAGAATTGGTAAACGAAGGTCAAATTCCATTTTGTGAGACCTGTGACCAATTTCGTTTCCCAAGTTTCAATACTGCTGTCAGCTTAATTGTTGTTAACCAAAGCAACAACAAGATTCTCCTCATCCAACAATATGGACGGCCCCGTAAAATCTTAGTAGCCGGTTACGTTGGTAAAGGTGAAAACCTTGAAGATACGGCCTTACGTGAATTAAAGGAAGAAACTGGCTTGACAGGTTTGTCAATTTCCTTTAACAAGAGTCAATTCTTTGAGCCATCCAATACACTCATGTGTAACTTTACTGTGTTTGTCAAAGACGATAGCGACTTTCAAGTAAATCACGAGATTGATGCCTATGATTGGTACAGTGCTGAAGAAGCCCGACAACATATTTTTCCCAATAGCTTAGCCGCTGCTTTCTTAAATCATTATTTAGATCAAAAGAAGATCTAAAAAGGTGCCACGAAGGCACCTTATTTTATTTAGAAAAGACTATTTATTATAAAAACTGAAAGCCCCATAATCAGACAAAAGAGAAGGGTGTAAGCAACTACTATCAATGGTTTCTGATATGGGTATTTGGCTTTTTCTGCGATACTTTCAACCTTATCTAGGGTTTGACCTTTCGAAACGGCTAGGATTTCTTTGTAAGTTTGGACACTATTTTCTTTTTTGAATTTTTCAATGCGTAAGGCAAAGAACATGAGGACAAGCCATTCCACTATCAGCATTATAAATCCTGATTTCCCCAAAAAATGAATCAACGGATAAGCCGTAATAGCCATCAAAAGAGAACCGATAGTCATGCCCCAAGCATCCCGGTTAAACGTTTTTAAGTCATCACTTTGAACAATTTTTTTCATTTCGTCAATATCTCCTTCTACTAATTGATCTAAACTTAGCTGGAAGAGGTTCGCCAAAGCAATCAAACTGTGAATGTCCGGATAGGATTTGTCATTTTCCCAATTTGAAATGGTTTGACGTGAAACATAGATTTTTTCCGCTAAGTCTTCTTGAGAGAGCCCAGCCTTTTTACGACAAGAGCTCAGTTTCTTTCCAAGTTCCATTTTTTCTCCTTTCAGCTTAAGTTTATCTTAGTGGAGGTTTCTTAACTATCAAATATCTTTGACATTGGCTTGATTCAGACCTCATTTCTTGTCTAATTGCTTTTACTTTACACCATTGTCAACCAATTGACAAGCTTAGTCCAAAATGTATTTAATGAAAACAATATGTTACAATAAATAGACTATCATCTAGGAGGAAATAATGGTTTCGTTTTTAGGTCGTCTTCTTAAAGGTATGATTATTGCCTTAGGTTTTATATTACCCGGTGTTTCTGGTGGTGTTCTGGCAGCTGTTTTAGGTATTTATGAACGCTTAATTCGCTTTATTGCCCATATCCGTGATAATTTTTGGGAGAATCTTATATTCTTTTTCCCCGTTGGTATCGGCGGTATCTTGGGAATTGCCCTCTTTTCATTTCCAGTAGAGTACTTGCTTAGCCATTACCAAGTTCCCGTCCTATGGGGCTTTGCGGGGGCTATTATTGGAACCCTACCAAGTTTATTTGAAGAATCTACACAAAAATCAAAGAGAGACAGCATTGATATCGTCTATTTAGTGGCAACTTTTGTCATTTCTGGACTATTTCTCTATTTTCTTAACGATTTAACTGGAACTATTCCAGCCAACTTTATGACCTTTATCTTAGCAGGAGCTTTGATTGCACTTGGTGTTCTTGTTCCTGGTTTAAGCCCTTCTAATCTTTTATTGATTATGGGGATCTATACTCCCATGCTCAAAGGCTTTAAAGGGCTTGATTTAACTGGAACCTTCTTACCTATCGCCATTGGTGGGCTATTAGCTATGGCTGCCTTCTCAAAAGTCATGGATTACGCCCTTGACCACTACCACTCCCGGGTTTATCACGTGATTATCGGGATTATCTTATCCAGCACCTTATTGATTCTGATTCCCGTTCCTAATAGTCCTGAGGCTATTGACTATAGCGGAGCAGGATTGGCCACTTGGGGAATGGCTTTGCTGTTATTTGGCCTAGGCATCTGGCTAGGACTTTGGATGAGTCAATTAGAGAATAAATACAAATAAAAAGTTGGAAAATTTTCCAACTTTTTATTGTTTAGTCGAAGATGCTTGGGCCGTACAGATCAAAAAGATGGTAAGCCAGTAGCAAATTAAATTGTGTATGTTCCTGATTAATATCAAATCCAAGGATATCTTTAATTTTTTCCAAACGATATAAAAAGGTCGAGCGATGGATATAGAGTTGATCTGAACTAGCTTTAATCTGACATTGATTCTCCAAATAGACACGTAGGGTCTGGAATAAATCTAAGGATTGTTCTTTTGAAAATAACCAGATGCCACCCAATTGCGCTTTAACAAAGAGTTTGGAGTCATCACTATGAGTTAAGGTATTAAGTAGTGAATAAGAACCCAGCTCACTAAAGGAAGCCACCTGTTTGCCATAAGCAGTATTCTGCATAACATTTAAAACATGTTGAGCTTTCTTATAGCTGTCTCGATAATCCACAATTTGTTTAACACTGCTACCAACGGCCAACCATAGGTTAACTTGCTCAGATTGATGAGCTTGCAGATAATCATAAAGCTTTTCCCAGTATCCATTATCTGATAAGCTTTCTTGAGATTTGAAGAGCAATAGTTTCCCTTTAAAAATAGCTGAGATCAAATGCTTATCGTAATTATTCAGATGGTAAACCATTTCATTAAAGAGTTTATTACGTTGTATCCGTTGATTAATGAGATCTTGGTGATCAACTTCTTGACTGTGAACATCAACTACTGCCACTGTATGGTATTGATTGATATCAAAATTGAAGTAAGAAGCATAATCAATAATTTGGTCCATTTCATCACGCGCTTTACTTGATAAGAGAGCGCCGACAAATGAGTTTTTCAATTGGTTGAGGGCATCGCGTTCAATCTTATACTTCATAAAGAAAGTAGCGTAGATACTAATAGCCATGGAAATAGCTAGGCTGAAGTTTTCTTGGTTGCTTGGTCGGTTCTTTTGACTATAAACCAAATAACCTAGGGCTTCTCTATCCCCTTCAATTTTATTAAAGACTAGTTTTTCTTCAGCCACCTGTAAGGTAAATCTCGAAGGCTTATTCTGATAGGAACTTTTTTCCTTTTGAATTTCTGCCACCACTAAATCTAATGGCAATTGGCTATCTTTGAGCTGATTATAAGCTGTCAGATTAAAAAATGGGTCAAAAACCAGTACATCGTTCATGATAAATTCTGACAGTACCTGGTTCATCTCATCAATATCAACTTGGTCTATCGATTTTTTGATTAAATTAGTTTGCAGCGCTAGCAATTCTTCCAAGGCCTGACGACGTTCAAACTCACTCCGACGCAAGGACAAGTTTTCGTACATGGCGCTAAAATAATTAGTATAAGTCTGAAGTAACTCAAAATCTTTGGCTGAAAAGATGTTGTCTCCTGATTTTTGGCAGAAAAGGGCTCCTACTAATTGACCATTTAAGCTAATAGGCATTGTGATTTGTTGGAAGCCAATCTGTTCAACGTGAGGGAAGTAATCACGAAGGGCATTGCCACGACTGAGTCGGATATAATGGTCTTTTGGAACGTAGCCAAAGGTTGGTTTTTGTAAGAGCATGGCTTCTCGACTTTCATCCAACAAATATATCCCCGTATAATGGGTCTTTGCTTCACGTCCAGACAAATTGATAATCTGAGCCAAGAGGTCCTCAATGGAATCTTGCATCATCAATTGATGGGCTGAATGGGTAATCAGACGGAGATTCTTCTGACTATTTTCATTTTTTTGAATCATATCCATAGCAATGGCTACGTATTCACCCAACTCTTTAAAAACAGTCCGCATCTCATCAATGAAAGGTCTCTCATCAAAATAACCGACAATAATTAACCCTTGGTTGGATTGATTCTCAGTAATAGGAATCGTGAACCAAGAAGCAATCTGATGCTCTTCAAAATACTTGATTAGAACAGAATCTTCTCGTAGGAGATGGTCATCTGACTTGATGCTTTGCTGATAAAGAATTGGATCTACTTGATCAGTAGGATAAGGGAATAATTCCCGAATAGACTCCACCCCGCTTAGGTAATGAAGTCGCAAATAATCTTTGACATTAATGCCAATGCAAACAAAATCAGCTGAGAGAAGCTCCCTAAAACTTTGGCCAACAATTGTTAAAATTTCGTCCCGAGAATTCCGATTTAATAATTGACGTGAAGTCTTTTTCAAGTGAGTTTCAATATTCTCAATAAATTTTTCACGGCTTTTATTATTTATTACTTTTGTCATTTATAAAGCCATCCTTTTTCATCTTTCCCCTCTATTGTAAACAATGAAAGCCGTTTCAACAACTATTTTGCATGAAAAAACAGTTCCTTTTCTTGAAAAGAAGCTGTTTTTTACTATTTCATTTAAGCTTTTTTTGAATCAATAATGTCAGCTAGTTTACCCCAGTTTTCACTGAAGAGACCAGAATCCATTACTCTTAAATCTTCAGCAATTGATGGTGTAAATTCCATTTGATCAAGGATATCTTTTTGTAAATCAACACCAGGTGCAATTTCAATCAAGCGAACTTGACCTTCATGTAAATCAAAGACCGCACGTTCAGTAACATAGAGGACTTCTTGACCGGATTCTGTCGCATATTCCCCAGAGAAACTTACCTGTTCAACATTCTTGATGAATTTAGGTCCACGGCCTTGCTCATCAATGATTAATTTACCATCCTCACAGTGTACTTTACCACCAACTGTAAAGGTTCCGATAAAGACAATCCGTTTAGTATTTTGTGAGATATTAATGAATCCACCAGGTCCAGGTACTTTTGGACCAAATTTAGTAACATTGTTGTTACCATATTGGTCAATTTCACCAATACCAAGAACTGTTAGATCTAGACCATTTCCATCATAAAAGTCAAACTGATTAGTCATTGGGATAGACGCTTCATGGTTCAATGCCGAACCAAAGTCTAAACCAACTGCTGGAATTCCTCCCCAAAGTCCCATTTCAAGTGTCGCATGGTAGCGATCGCTTACACCTTCTTCTGCAGCAACTTGGGCTACCATATCTGGTGAACCAAAACCTAGATTAATGGTATCACCAGGGCGTAATTCCATAGCCGCACGACGGGCTGTGATTTTACGTGTTGTTAATGGTGCAGGAACAACTTTATCATGGTTTACTGGCACCCTAATGTCACCACAAAGGACTGGATCGTAGATAGTTCCCATGGTTTGTTTATGGTATTCATCCTCACCAATAACCACATAGTCAACTAAACCAAATGGAATTTGAACATCTTTTGGATGAATTTGCCCATTTTGAACAACTTTTTTGACCTGGCAGACAACAATCCCACCAGAATTTTTAGTCGCCATAGCTAATTCCAATTGTTCTAGCTTACATGTTTCATCTTTTAGTGAGATGTTTCCATTTTCATCAGAGTAGGTTCCACGAATAAAGGCAACATCGATCTTCAAGTTTGGATAATGTAGCCATTCTTCACCATTAAATTCAACTAATTTAATCAACTCTTCTTTAGTGATTGATGTTGATTTAGATCCTTCTAAGCGTGGGTCAACAAAGGTTTTTAGACCAACTTTAGAGAGGTAGGGTTTGCGTCCAGCAATTGAACGATACAATTGAGTGATAACCCCTTGTGGCCACAAATAAACTTCGTACTCGTTGTTAACAATTTTCTCAACCATACCTGGTGATGAACCAACGTGACCTGCAATAATCCGTTTAACCATACCTGGTGCGGTCATATGATCGGCACCACGTCCGTATTGGTTATTACCAATACCACAAGACCACATAAAAGTAATATCTTTTGGATGTTGTTCTTCTGCATAACGCTCTTCAACACCGATAAGTAATTGCTCTGGCAAACCACCTAGACCAAAGGTCAGGGTTGCAAGTAAATCACCGTCTTTAACGAGATTGGCTGCTTCTCTGTAGCTAATCAATTTTTCCATAGTTATCCCTCTTCAGATCTTTTCTTTTACATAATAATTTGTTGTACTTTTTCACGACTTGCATGTCTTTCTTCTTCTTCTTTAGCCATTGCAAGTAAAGCTTTTTTATCTATTTTTCCAACTGGTGATTTTGGAAACTCTGCTAAGATATAATAGCGTTTTGGTGTTTTGTAGCCAGCTAAGTGTTCTCTAGCAAATTCTTTTAATTCTTCAAGGATATCACCGCTATCTTCTTTTAGAATAATAGCTGCTACAACACTCTCTCCCCATTGTTCAGCAGGAATTCCAAAGACTGCTGAATCCATGACTTGAGGAAATTGATTTAAGACTGTTTCAACTTCACTTGGGTAGACATTTTCACCACCCGTAATAATCATTTCTTTACTACGACCAACGATAAAATAGTCACCATCAGCATCTATTCTTGCTAAATCTCCTGTATAGACGTAACCATCTTTAAGTGTTTTAGCAGTTTCTTCAGGTTTATTCCAATAGCCTGAAAAACGGGCCTCGTTACTAATAATCAATTCACCAATTTCTCCATCAGCTACATCTTGTCCATTCTCATCTACTAAACGAACTGTGTTGAAAAGAATTGGTTTACCAACTGAAGTTGGTTTACTTTTTTGTAAAGCTGGGTGAATTGAGAAATTATTTGGACCAATTTCTGTCAATCCATAGGAATTAACCAGTGGTAAATCAAGGTCTGCAAATAAGCGATAAACTTTTTCAGACAGTGGTGCACCACCTGAAATGACCATTTCAAGAGATTTGAAATTTTCTTTGACAAATAAATCGGAGTCAGCCAACATGTAACACATTGTCGGTACAAAGAAGGCTTTTGTTGGTTTAAAATCTCTAATAATTTCAATGGTTTCATCTGTGTAGAAAAAGCGTTGAATAATAATTTGTCCACCAGCAACTAGGATTGGGATTGTGAAACAAAACAGTCCTGCTGTGTGAAACATCGGTGTCGTTGTCATCCCACGATCTTTGTCAGACAAATGCCAGCTAGGAATACTGGTCAAAGCATTAGTGATGATTGCCTTATGACTAATCATTGCACCTTTGGGTTGGCCAGTTGTTCCACTGGTATAAATTAATACGGCAATGTCTTCAGCTGGGAAGACTTTTTCTCTAATCTCATGTTTGACTTCTGGATTAACCAAAGCATTGTACGCTTCAGAATCAATATCTAAATCAAGCAAGTGCTCATCAACAAGGGTTAATCTTGTTTTATGGATTCTTGAGTAGAGAATTATTTTAGGAGCAGAGTCCTTAACAATTTGCTCTACTTCGGTATCTCTTAGGCGCCAATTCAAAGGAATAAAGATCGCACCTATTTTGGTACAAGCAAAGAGCAGATCAAAGTGGGCAATATCATTTGATGAAAAAAGAGCTACACGATCACCAGGTTCAATACCTTGTGATTGTAAATAGTATGCTAGGTTAATAGCACGCTGATTCATTTGCTGAAAAGTCCAACGATGACCCTTTTCAGCTTCTATTATTGCAATTCTTGAGCCACTTAAACGAGCTCTTTCAGCTAACCAATCATTTTTCACTATTGGCTCCTTTATCTATTTAAGGGCTTGGCCCTAATTATCCTATTTTAATCCACTATAGTCTGGACGTTTACCTGCTAATGAAGCTTCTAAACCAATGAGTGCTTCTTCTTTTGCGAATGTTTCATTGAGTAATGAAAGCTCGTAGGCAATGCCTTCATCCAAAGTTAATTCAGCCTGTTGATCAATCATTTCTGGGATTAATTTAACAATGCCAGGACCTTTGTATGAAATTGTTTTCGCCATTTTAGCTGCAAATTCAGGACTAACTCCCTCAGAAGCTTGGCCATTCACCGTATTAGCAAAGTTTGCATCTGAGAAGGCAGCTTTAATTTCAGCATATTTTTCTGGTAATGGACGGTCACGGTATTTATCAGGACGTCCCGCAGTTACTACTTCTTCAATCGCTTCGTTAAGATTTCCTGCTTCAGCAAGTTTTGTAACAATTCCTAAATCTGCTGCATCTTTTGCTGTGATTCCACGGCCAGTAAGCACATAGTATTTAGTCAATTCTTTACCAATTTGATGGTTGGTACGGAGCATTCCACCTAATCCTGGGTAAATACCAAGTCCACTTTCTGGGAATCCCATAGAGCCTTTTTCAGTAGCGATGATTGCTTGACAAGCAAGTGCTAATTCAGAGCCACCACCTAATGATAAGCCATCAAGTAAAGCAATAGTATATTTTTTGCTTAATTCAATACGACGAAGTAATTTATGTCCACCTGATGTGAAAGCATAGTTTTTATCAAGTGAATTTGTCTTGATAGCATCAACGAAGAATTTCAAATCTGCTCCAGCAACAAAGGCTTTACCAGCTCCTGAGAAGACAATTGCACGAACAGCATCATCTGCTTCAGCTTTGTTAAAGGCTTCTTCAAGTTGTCCAACAACTGTTGGGTTAAGAGCATTCATGGCTTCTGGACGGTTGATACGGATGCGAGCAATACCATTAACGACTGAGTAGTCAACAAAGCTGAAGTCGAAGTCTTTATCAAGTTCTGCTTGTTTCTTCAAAAGGTTGCTAACTTCAAAACCTGGACGTTTTTCAGCAAGTTTTTCGACCATCTCATAGGCTTTTTTAACACCAATTTGGTTGGCTAATTGGAATGGACCAACTTTCCAACGAAGACCAACAACCGCACCACGGTTGACATCCTCAATTGATGCTACACCCTCTTCAACTAATTTACCAGCAACACTGATAACAGTAGCAAGTAAATGATCTTGAACAGCTTGGAATTTGCTTTCGTCAATAGGACCATCTTCTAAATCCCAAAGTTGGCGAGATTCTGTTTGTTCTTTCAAAAGTTGTGATGGGTAATATGAATCACTAACTTCACGACCAAGGGTATTTGCTGAGTGGTAAGCTACTGGGATACCTGTAGCATTCATCAAGGCAAATGGACCCATACCAATTTTGAAAGCTGCACGCGCCGCTGCATCGATTGTTGCTTTATTAGCAACTCCCTCTTCAAAAAGTTTAACAGCTTCAGTTAACCAAGGAACGAAGAAACGGTTTACCGCAAAACCAGGAGCATCTTTAACAGTAATAGCTGTTTTACCATGCATATCAGAGAATTTATTAGCAATTGCGACAGTTTCTGGACTTGTTCCTTCATGCGAAATGATTTCTAATAAACGGTTTTTAGCTGGGTGGAAGAAATAGTGCATTCCAATAAAACGGTCTGGACGGTTAGTGGCTTTAGCTAAGTTTTTAATATAGAAACTTGAAGTATTTGAACTTAAAATTGTTTTTTCATCACAAATTTGATCTAGTTTGCTTAAAACATCTGCTTTAACTTTTTCATCTTCAAATACTGCTTCGATAACAAAATCTACTGATTTAAGATCTTCATAATTTGTTGTTGGAATAAGGTTCCCTAAAGTCGCTTCAACAAAAGCTTCAGTGAAAACTTTACGCTCTTTCCCTTGGTCCAACATCGTTTTGATGATACCCATACCGCGATCAACAGCTTCTTGAGAAACATCAACTAAGTAACATTTAATACCCTCTTGAGCAATTTTTTGGGCGATTCCTGAGCCCATCGTTCCTGCGCCAATTACGGCAACTGTAAATTCTTGTGTCATAAAGCCTCTCCCTTGTCTAAATCTTATTTACCAGTGTAATAGCCATTTTCTAGAAGTAAAGCAATACCTTGTCCACCACCGATACATGCCGAAGCAATGGCATAGCGTTTATCTGGGTTATTCTTGAACTCATATAAGAGTGATGTAATAATCCGTGCACCTGACATCCCAAGAGGATGTCCTAGAGCAACTGCTCCACCATGTGGATTGAATTTGTTTTTGTAGAAGTCAGTATCCATATCAATACCAAGTTCAATCAAGCATCCAATTGTTTGACCAGCAAAGGCTTCGTTAATTTCAAGAACATCAATATCTTTAACTAAGTCAAGTCCTTGACGTTCTAACAAGTCATTGATAGCATAGACCGGACCAAGTCCCATTGTTTCAGGAGCACAACCAGAGATTTGATAATCTACAACACGCGCCATTACTTCAAGGCCTTTTTCTTTTGCAAGTGACTCAGTAGTGAAGATTTCAAATGCTCCACCATCATTTAAACCAGATGCATTACCTGCAGTTACAGATCCATCTTTCTCAAATGCAGGTCTTAGTTTAGCTAAGCTTTCTAAGGTTGTATCTGCACGTGGATGACCATCTTTTTCAACAATAGTAACTTTACCTTTACGTCCTGGAACTTCAACTGGTACAATCTCTTGAGCAAAGCGACCATTATTCATCGCTTGAGCTGCTTTCATTTGAGACTCATAAGCAAATTGATCTTGTTTTTCACGAGAAATATTGTATTTACGAACAACATTTTCTGCTGTATTTCCCATGTGTTCAATGCCAGAGTTACGACCTGATGCAGAACGGTGACCTTCTAAGTTAGCATCAATTAATTTAACATCACCTAAACGGAAAGCTTGGTAACGAGCACTGTCAGGTAATTGATAAGGTGCACGTGATAGTGATTCTGCACCACCAGCTGCGATGATTTTTTTATTAGAATGAAGTAATTCTAAAGTTGCTGAAACTGCTGACTGAATACCTGATCCACAAATACGGTTTACAGTCATCCCTGTTGATGTTTCTGGTAAACCACTATTAATACCAATAACATTTCCTAAGTTATTCGTTGTTTGTGATCCTGTAACATGACCGACAATAACTTCGTCAATATCGTTTACAGTCAAGTTAGCACGTTTTACAGCTTCTTTTAAAGCTACTTCCCCAAGAACTTCAACTGGTACAGTTTTTAAATCACCAAGAAATGCTCCAACAGGAGTTCTAGCTGCACCAACAATAACAATTTCTTCTTCTTTAGTATGTAACATTTTATTTCCTCTTCTAATCTTTCCTTATCATAAGATTGGTCGAACCCGAAGGCCCGACTCAAACCTTTTCTTAAATAAATGCTGAAATTCCTGTGTAATGTCTTCCAATAATTAATGAATTAACTTCGTGAGTTCCTTCATATGTATACATACCTTCGATATCAGCGAAGAATCTTGGAATATCATATTTCAACAAGATACCATTTCCACCACCAACTTCACGAGCCAAGGCTGCTGTTTCACGGGCACGGAAACCGTTATGCAGTTTAGCCATAGATGATGCTTCTTCACGGTAAATACCTTGTTCTTGTTGTTCAGCTAGACGAACAGCGATAGCCAAAGTTGCTTGAGCGTTCATGGCCATACGTGCTAATTTTTCTTGAATAAGTTGGAAGCTTGCAATAGGTTTACCAAACTGTAAACGTTCACGTGTGTAAGCTAGAGCTGCTTCGAAAGCTCCCGCAGTCGCGCCAGCCAATAACCATGCAACATCCGAACGTGTATTACGTAAAATACTTGCACAATCTTTCCAAGAATTCACATTTTGTGCACGTTGTGATTCATGAACACGAACATCTTTGTAAATAATTTCTGCATTAGGCATTGATCTAAAGAATGCTTTTTCAGGTGTTACAAATGTTTCTACCCCTTCAGATTCACGCTCTACGTAGAACAATTTAACTTGATTATCATCAACGTCGCGTGCAAAGAATGCATGCCATTTTGCAAGAGTTCCTGCACCAATCCATTTCTTATGACCATTTAGAATCCAATAGTCGCCATCACGTTTTGCAGTCGCAGCCATTCCCCCTGCAATATCCGAACCATGTTCTGGTTCAGTCATAGCGAGTACGCCTAAGCCTTCCCAAGAATAAACACCTGGCATTAATTTATCAATTTGTTCTTGACTTCCACCTACTCGGACACATTCATGGAAAAGTCCACCATTTGCAGTATAGAAAGTTCCTAATACTGGGTCAGTTTTTGCAAGAGTGTAAGCACGGAATCCTCTAAATAATTCGGAGATACGACCATCTTCGCGTCCTTCTAGTAAACGTGGGTCATCCATTAAATGTAAATCAATAACTTTTTTGAATTGCTCTAATGGGAAAGTTGCATTATGCCAATTTTCAGCAAGAACTGGTTTTAAATCATTTTTTAAAACTTCTTCCAATTCTTTTAAGACTTCTTTTTCCCCTGCAGTTAATCCATCTGCAAAATTATATAAATCAGAAAAATACATTTCACCTTCATTAAATAATTTATCTGCTCTTGATTCTTTAACCATTATGTATAGCCTCCGTTAGGTTTGATTTTTTTATGTATTATTTATTTTTTATCGTAGTCGTAGAAACCTTTACCAGATTTTTTACCATTACGACCAGCACGAATCATGTTTTTCAATAATGTTGGTGGAGTCCAACGGTTATCCCCAAATTCTTTTTCAAAGTAATTCATTACATGGTAACCAATATCAACACCTGCATAGTCTTGTAGTTCAAATGCTCCCATTGGATGATTCAAACCATAACGCATTGCTTTATCAATATCTTCTTTTGAAGCAATTCCTTCTTCAAGAACTTTAATCGCTTCAATAAATTGAGGAATCATGATACGATTTACAATAAATCCTGGAACGTCTTTTTTAACAATAACAACTTCTTTACGAATGCTTTCAGCAAGTTCTTTAACGATAGCGATTGTTTCATCACTTGTTTCTAATCCATAAATGATTTCACATAATTTCATTACTTGGGCTGGATTGAAGAAATGCATTCCTGCAAAACGTGATGGATTTTTTAAAGCACTTGCAATTTCAGTAATAGATAAAGAAGAAGTATTTGTTGATAAGATAACATCTTCACGAACAATGCCTTCTAATTCTTTAAATACTGATTGTTTGATATCCATACGTTCAATAACGGCTTCAACTACGAAATCCACATCTTTAAAATCTTTTAAATCTGTAGTTGTTGTAATACGTGCAATTGTTTCGTCCATTTCTTCTTGACTTAATTTTCCACGTTTAACACTACCTTCCATAAATTTTGTGATGCGTTGCATACCAGTGTCGATGAAACGTTGTTCAACGTCACGAAGGATAACGCGATATCCATTTTGTGCAAAAAGATTGGCGATTCCGCCACCCATAGCTCCTGCTCCAACTACACCGACAGTTTTAATGTTAGTCATTTGATTTCTCCTTTGATGATTATTAATCTTTATGTGTCCATTATACAAATTTAAGTAAACGTTTTCATCGCCATAAATAAGGAAAGAAAATAAAATTTTCCAACATTATGTAGGACAACAAAAAAAAGACCCAGTCCTAGTGAGTCTTTCCTATTAAAAATTTTCGGCAATAACTTCTTTTACCTCGTCAACTGTTAAAACTTTACCATATGAAACAACATCTTCATCTAAAACCAAAGCCGGTGTTTGCATCACGCCATAGGCAGCAATCTCTGAAAAATCTTTTACATACTTGATGTTGACGAGTTTATTCATTTCTTTACAAGCTTGTTTTACATTTTCCTCTAAAGTTATACACTTCTTGCATCCTGATCCCAAGACTTTAAAGGTATGGTCAGATCCCTCAAGAATGTTATCTTGTGATACTTTACCACATTTGCAGTTTCCACATTGACAAGTCTTTTCTTCTTTATTTCCAAATAATCCCATTTTTTCTCCTTTATACTATAAATGTTTGTAACATATTAAATAAATATCCAATTACAATAATGCCGACAGTGCATATTCCAATAAATAATCCGAATAATTTCGGTTTGACTGCTTTTTTCAACATAATCATGGAAGGTAGGCTCAAAGTCGTAACTGCCATCATAAATGCTAAAACCGTTCCTAGTTGGGCTCCTTTTGCTAAAAGTGCTTCCGCTACGGGGATTGCACCAAAGATATCACCATAGATTGGTACCCCAATCAAAGTGGCTACTATCACACCCATAGGATTTTTAGTACCTAGAATACTTGTAATCAAACTTTGAGGAATCCAATTATGAATGATTGCACCAATCCCTACACCGATTAGAATATATGGAAAGACCTTTTTGAAGGTATCTACAACTTGCCTCTTTGCAAAAGCTATCCGGTCTGCCACCCTTAACTCTTCACCTTCCAAAGCAATAGGTTTGGCACTCTTGATAAAATCTTCAATATAAGCTTCCATCCTCAATTTCTCAATCAGACTACCACCTAAAATTGCAAGAACTAATCCAAGTATGACATAAACTAGAGCTACTTTAAGCCCAAAAATACTAGTCAAAAGTACTAAACTTCCCAAATCAACCATCGGAGATGATATTAAAAAAGAGAAAGTAACCCCAATAGGAAGACCTGCACTTGTAAATCCCATAAATAATGGAATTGAAGAACATGAACAAAATGGTGTTACTGTACCTAGTAAGGCTGCAACTATATTGGCCCATATACCATCAAATCGACCTAGTATTTTCTTACTTCTTTCAGGTGGAAAAAATGACTGAATATAGGAAATGAAGAATATCAAAAAGCAAAGCAAAAAAGTAATCTTCAAAACATCATAAATAAAAAAATGAAGACTAGCTCCTATCCTATTACCAATATCAACTCCAACAGATTTCAGTAGTTGTCCTATAAAATCATTTAGCCACTTCATCCCCAGTACTTGATTTTGGATAAATAGGCCAATTCCGTTCATATTATACTCCTTTACACTGATAGCTTGACAGTTTATTTACAGAATGAAAATATTTATCAATCTTACTTTGTAATTGCTCATTAGCATTATCATTTAACTGATAATGTTTCCATTTTCCAACCTGTTCACTTTTTACAAGTTTAGCCTGACAAAGAATTCTCATATGATATGACAAGGCTGTCTGGGGAATTCCAAGATTATCAGATAAATCACAAGCACAAGATTTTCCTTTTTTTAGGTAGTCAAGGATCCTTAATCGATTTGAATCTGCTAAAGCTTTAAATACTACTAAATCACTTGAAATATCAAGCATCCTAGTCTCCTCATATCAAAATATTTTTATATGTTTAGGATACACCTTTGTGCACTTTTTAGCAATTAGAAAAACAAAAAATAAAATATATAAAATTTTTATATATTAGTGTTGACAAACCGAATTTTTAATCTTATACTTAATATGTAAAATATTTATATATAAAATTTATACACATTATTAATCAGGAGGCTCCTATGTATTTTCCTACATCAGCAACCTTGATTGAGTATTTGATTATAGCTATTGTTAATAAGGAAGATTCTTATGGTTATGAAATTAGTCAAACCATTAAATTAATAGCAAATATTAAAGAATCTACACTTTATCCTATCTTGAAAAAATTGGAGAAAGAAAACTACCTGACAACCTATAGTCAAGAGCATCAAGGCAGAAAACGTAAATACTATGCCATCACAACAGAAGGCAAAGAACAATTTAACTATCTAAACCAGGAATGGCAAACCTATACAGAAAATATCACAGCTATTATACAGGGGAGATTAAGACATGACAAAGACTGAGTATCTCAATCAACTAAGTAAATACCTCAAAAAGCTTCCACAAAGTGATTACGAAGAAACTATGGAGTATTACACTGAATATTTTGAAGAAGCCAATCCAGAGAATGAAACTCAAATAATTGAGGAACTTGGCTCACCTAAGGAAGCAGCTAGCGAAATATTATCAAAGTTACTTGATGAAAAAATTTACCAAAGTAGTAAAACTCCAAAATCAACAGTGACTATCATTTGGATAACAATATTAGCACTATTAGCAGCACCTCTTGCCTTACCAATTGCTATATCTATCTTGGCTTTAATATTTGCTGCTATTATCTTAGTTGCAGCACTCATCTTTACCTTGATTGCATTAGGATTAACTTTCCTTATCAATGGAGGATACATGATTATGGATAGCTTTTCATATCTGTCTACCTCTTTATCAAGCACATTGTTAAGCTTTGGAATTGGCCTAGCCTTGGTAGGAGGATCTTTTCTTTCTATTATGTTAGGTTTTGATGCAGTAAGGGAAGTTATTCAAGCTAGCGCACGCGTAATTAACTGGTTGATTAAGAGAGGTAGAAGATGATGAAAACTTGGAAAAAAGTAGTATATGGTTCTTCACTTGTATGTCTTATTTCAGGAATAGCATTAGGTACATATGGCTATCAAACTGGGGGGATGGATCATGTTGCACAATCAAAAATTGAAAAAAGCAATATAAAAGAAAAATTTAAAACATTGGATAGTGTCAACCAGATTGACATCACAGCAAATGTTTCTAGTGTGAAAATTGTAGAGACTAATGAAAAGAAACCGAGTGTTCTATATTATTCTGATAAAAAGGTCCCAGTTGAAGTTACCAATACTGATGGCACTTTATTAGTTAAAGAAACATCTAAATTAAAACATTTCAAAGGAAAATTTAACTTCATCAACTTGAGAGATATTGCTAACTTTACAGGAGAGTTTACAATTGGGATGGACAGTCCTTATCACATTACCGTAAAAATTCCCAAAGATACAAAATTAAAATCATTAAAAACAAAAATTGCATTAGGCGAACTTTACCTGAAAAATATAAGAAGTCAAGTAAATAGTCTCAGTTTAAATGTTGGTGAATTAACTCTTACTAATTGTATACTTACAAATGGTGATGTTGATCTTAAAGTAGGAGATGTCAATGTAAATGACTGTCAACTAACAGACTTAAACTTTACACAACAAACTGGTGGCGCTTCAATTTCCGATTCCCAATTGGATAATACCACCTATAAACTCCAAATGGGCGATTTTGATGGTAGT
This sequence comes from Streptococcus parauberis NCFD 2020, assembly GCF_000187935.1. NCBI lineage: Bacteria > Bacillati > Bacillota > Bacilli > Lactobacillales > Streptococcaceae > Streptococcus > Streptococcus parauberis. The sequence goes on along the minus strand of NZ_AEUT02000001.1, from coordinate 2,006,881 downwards.
GCATTAACTTATCTCAATAAAAATAGTCTAAAATCTCAAACCGGAGATATTTTCATTGCATTAGACAAACTTGATTTGACTGTAAATCTAACCAATACAGTCGGTGATACAAGTATAACCCCTAGCTTGAAAGATAGTTCAATTAACAAACTTGATATTAAAGCACAAGTAGGGGATGTTGAAGTCCAATAAAAAACAAGGAATAATTTCCTTGTTTTTTACAATATTAGTAAACTAATTAATGCTAGTATTGCAAATCCACCCTGTTTAACGAGTATCTTATAGTCTACAGTGATAGCACCATAAATAGCTGCTAGAATAACATTTATCAAAAATAGTGCAACAATTTCACCACTATGAGCAAAAAACAAACCATATAAAATAAATGCTCCTATGATGCCATTGTAGATTCCCTGGTTCATAAAAAGTGAAACTACTGTTTCATTAGCAATTTCTTTCTCAGATAAATTAAAAACTCTTTGTGTAGCTTTTGACTGCGTAGCAAACGTTTCGATATACATAATATATAATTGCTCAACAGCAGCAAGACTTGCTAAAATAATTGTTATAGTTGACACTATATTTCCTCTTCCTAAATTATCTTTACCATTTCAATAAAATTAAGAAAAAAGAAAAGACAATAGATATGGTAAAATATATTATACTAGGAAGTTAAAAGATAGCAAGTAAATTGCATTAAAAAGACAACTAACCACAGTATTAACAAGTTTAAAGGAGATTCCCTTGTCAAATAGAAAAGAAAATACAAAAAAAGCACTACTTGATGCGATGGTTGAATTACTCTCAAAAGAAAGTTTCGATGACATTACTACTAAACGACTTGCTGAAACTGCTGGTATAAGTCGATCAAGTTTTTATACACATTATAAAGACAAATATGAAATGATTGATTCCTATCAACAAATGCTTAGTCATAAATTGGAGTTTGTTTTTGAGAAAGACTATGGTAATAGAGAGCAGATATTCCTTGAAATATTTAAATTTTTAGCGAGAGAAAAGTTATTATCTGCACTAGTATCTGCAAATGGAACTAGGGAGTTGCAAAGTTTTATCATTAATCGTGTAAGATTGCTAATAAAAACCGATTTACAAGAAAAGATTACCAACCATAATATGACCGAACAAGAAAAGGATTATCAAAGTATATATCTGGCTTATGCATTCTTTGGAACCTGTCAAGCATGGGTTGCAAAAGGAAAAAAAGAAAGTCCGGAAGAAATGACACAATTTGTATTAAAAATGTTATCTATAACTGATTAAAAGGTTGACAGTTTACAATTCTGTCAACCTTTTTAGATTTCTTTATACATCGTAGCAGATAATTCAAGTAAGTCCCCTAAACAGTCATTGTGTTGACCAATCAAATCGAATAATTGATTTTCATCTAAAACATCAAGTCGATTGTTCTCGGTTGTTTCTTTGTAAAGAGATTGCCATTCGACACTATCATAAAAAGTACGCAACTCTCTATAATCTTCATATACTGCCTGTAAACCTTCGATACTCTTCATCAATTTTTCAATTTTTTTTACTATGTTTATGTTTTTTTTATAAATCATTCATTTCTGATTTATTATATAGTTTCATCCAGAACTCCTTTACAACCTTAGATAGAAGGTATTGTTTACAGTCTTGTCAATCAAAATAGACTTCCCAATTAATATTATTTTTAGTTTTGAAGCATAATTCAATTTGTTTAAAAGTATTTTTTTCCGTAGCTAATTTTGGTAACTGATTTATAGTAAAATATTCAGATTCAGTCGTTTCACTATTAGATGTAAATTTACCGCCAAGAACTTGACTCTCCACAAAGACTTTTGTAACTCCATATGGGTATAAAGGTTGGTTATGTTTAGCACGATCCATTATAGCGATAATTCTATCAGCTTGGACATCCATCTAGTCCTGCTTCTTCTTTAACTTCCTTAATTGTACTTTCCATAATGGATAAATCTACATCTACCCAGCCACCTTACAAAGACCAAGTTCCATTATTTTCTTTAACCAGAAGAATTTTATCCCCTTCAAAAATAACTGCTCGTGTATCAAGCTTTGGAGTTTGGTAGCCAATCTCATTACAGAATAAATCGGAAACTTTTTCAGGTGATAAATCGGTTTGATTTACAATCATATCTCTTGCTATATCTCTAATAGCTTGATAGCGTTCCAAATCAAATTCTTCCTTACTATAATATAAGCCCGCTTGTGCGATACTCTGTAATGAAATGGCCCAATCTACCCATCTATTTTTTTCCTCAGTCATATACTTCACTCCAAGAGAAATTATCCGATACTGTCAACTTGACAGCAAAAAAACTAATTTAATGGCATTAATAGGTTTACAGTTTACAAATTGACATAAGACTCTTAATTAATTATACGTAAAAATTACCATCTGAATCGGCTGGTTGCAAAATAGCCATTATTCCCTCAATAAACCCAATAATACCAGGTATTGCTGTCCAGCAGAAGATTAAGTATAATATTCCAGTTGATGTTTTTCCAGCATAAAATTTGTGAAGCCCAAATTCTCCTAAAAATAAGGCTAATAAGACATAAATAACTTTATTTACTTTTCTCATAGTAATCTCCTTTAGTTTGTTATATTAGTTCTTCAATTGACCTTATTATACAACAAAACAATCAAATTTCCTTAAATAAAAATTCCACAAAAATTAGTGGAATTTTTATTTTTATAGTTTATTTTTCAAATCTTCCACAGGTTCTTTTTCTTTACCAAGTTCTTTTTCAATTAGACCTTCGACTTCTAATTTTTTATCACCAAGAACTTTACCAGCTGCTTCTTTAGCTTCCCCTTTGACTTCTCCAAACTTAGCTTGTTTTTTATCTTCAGTCATACAAAATCCTCCTTTTTCTATATATTAACACCATATTTAGGAGTAGACAAATATTAAACACAATTTATAGAGGCTTTTTTTTATTTTTAAAAAGCTGATATTGTATTATATAAAACAAAAAAAGCCTATTAAATAGACTTTTAAAGTGTTTAATGTAAGAATTAAAGAATTTTGTTGTAGAATTCAACGACAAGTGCTTCATTGATTTCTGGATTGATTTCATCACGTTCTGGAAGGCGAGTTAATGAGCCTTCAAGTTTTTCAGTATCGAATGAAACGAATGCTGGACGTCCAAGAGTAGCTTCAACAGCTTCAAGGATAGCAGGTACTTTCATTGATTTTTCGCGAACAGAGATCACTTGACCTGGATCAACGCGATATGAAGGAATATCAACACGTTTACCGTCAACAAGGATATGACCATGGTTAACGAATTGACGTGCTTGTCGACGAGTAGTTGCTAAACCTAAACGGTAAACAACATTATCAAGACGACGTTCTAAAAGAACCATAAAGTTGAAACCTAGAGTTCCTTCTTTAATTTTTATTGCCTGAACGAATAAGTTACGGAATTGTTTTTCACCTAAACCGTATGAGAAACGTAATTTTTGTTTCTCAGCAAGTTGCAAACCATATTCAGAAAGTTTGCTACGGTTGTTAGGACCGTGTTGACCAGGTACGTAGTTACGACGTGCCAATTCTTTACCTGTGCCTGTAAGTGACAAGCCAAGGCGACGTGATTGTTTCCATGATGGACCAGTATAACGTGACATATTTAATGTCCTCCTCTAAATTTTTGAGGAAATAACTGTTTAAAAAATCCTGATTCGTGCAGGGGGTTTTCGCCTAAACAGCAAAGGTTACTTGATTAGATAACCACCTGTTGACGAGCTTCATATTTTTCTGCTGTTATTTCGCACAAAGAATATTATAACATAGTATTTTTACTTTGTAAATGTAATATTTGATTAAACGATAAAAGTAAGCTGTGTTTACTTTTATCGTTTAATCAAAATAGCGGATTAATGTTTTTTCAGTTAATATATCTGAATATGTATAAGATTCTACATATGAATTACTAATTGCTCCTGGTTGATCCGCCCTGTCATTGTATTGGATGATAAATAATGAAGGATAAACTTCGATTAGACGACCAATCTTAGTTTTTTCACGTTTTCTACCATTTTCTAGAGTCAATTCAACTAATTGACCTTCATGAGATTTAATATCTTGTTTAATTTTCTTCATTTTTGCTACGTCTGCAAATGCATCACTCATTATTTATACTCTCCTATTTATCCTTCATCAAATTGTGCAATTGTTGAGAATTTATTATATTCTTTTTGAAACATTAATTTAACTGTTCCACGGGCACCCGACCGGTTTTTTTCTAAAATTACTTCAATTGTATTATCTTCTACAGCATCCTCTGGATCTTCACCTTCTTTACGGTAGTAATCATCCCTATATAAGAAAGCAACAATATCAGCATCCTGTTCAATTGATCCTGATTCGCGAATATCTGAAAGAACTGGTCTTTTATCCTGACGTTGTTCAACACCACGTGAAAGCTGACTGAGGGCTATCACAGGCACCTTCAACTCTTTCGCTAAAATTTTTAATTGTCTTGAAATATCTGAAACTTCCTGTTGTCGATTTTCAGGCTTTGTACCAGTTATCAATTGGAGATAGTCAATTACAATCAAACCAAGTCCATCAACTTCTTGAGCTAATTTTCTTGAGCGTGATCGGATTTCGGTAATTTTTATACCAGGTGTATCATCAATATAAATTGGGGCTTCTGCCAAAGCACCTTGAGCAATGGTCACATTATTCCAATCTTGTTCGGTTAATTGACCAGTTCTTAAACTATGAGAATCAACCATTCCTTCAGCTGCTAACATCCGGTCAACTAAACTTTCAGCTCCCATTTCTAAAGAGAAAACAGCTACTGGTTTCTTTTGTTTAGTTCCAACATTCTGAGCTATATTTAAAACAAAAGCAGTTTTACCAACAGCTGGTCTGGCTGCAAGAATAATTAACTGATCAGGGTGTAAACCTGTTGTAATTTTATCAAGATCTCTAAATCCTGTCGGTAAACCAGTTACATCACTTGTTTGTTTTGAACGAACTTCTAGATTTTCATAGTTAACTTTTAGAACATCTGAGATTTTTCTGAAACCACTACGATTACTATGTTCATTAATCTCAATCAAAGATCGTTCTGCACCAGCTAAGATATCCTCGGAATCATTTGCACCTTCATATGCTAAGTTGACAGACTCTGTCAACCTAGAAATGATATTTCGAAGCATAGCTTTTTCGCCAACAATCTTAGCGTAATACTCAGCATTGGCACTAGTTGGCACACTGTTGACAAGTTCGACAATGTAAGATAAACCACCGATGTTTTGTAAGTCACCTTGGTCATCTAATATAGTTCGAACAGTTGTTGCATCAATTGCATCATTTCGGTCACTGAGGGTAATCATTGCCCGAAAAATAATTTTGTGAGAATACTTATAAAAATCATCTGGGCCAATAAATTCTCTGACCGTGATCAGTTTATCAGGGGAAATAAAGATTGACCCTAGAACAGATTGTTCGGCAAGTAAATCTTGGGGTTGAACGCGTAGTTCTGGAACTTCAGGCAAGTTTAACACCTCCTTTATCATTTAATATATACGATTAGGCTTGATCAATTTTTAATTTTATTTCAGCAGTGACTTCTTTGTGTAATTTTACAGGAACCTCAATTAACCCAATTGCTCTAATTGGGTGATCAAGAACAATATGTCTTTTATCAACTGTAATTCCAAATTGTTTCTTCAATTCTTCTGAGATTTTCTTAGCAGTAATTGATCCAAAAGTACGACCGTCTGGTCCAACTTTTTCTGTAAATAAAACACGAGTTTTTTCTTCGTCTAATACTTTTTTTGTTGCTTTAGCATCAGCTAAGATTTCTGCCTGCGCTTTTTCTTCAGCTTTTTGTTTACCTTTTAATTCACCAATTGTTTGAGTCGTTGCTTCTTTAGCTAGATTTTTTTTCAATAGGAAGTTTTGAGCATAACCAGTTGGTACTTCTTTAACCTCGCCTTTTTTTCCTTTTCCTTTAACATCTTGTAAAAAAATTACACGCATTTATTCTACCTCACTTGTTTCTTTCATTGTATTTTCGATTGTTTCAATTAACATTTCTTTTACATCAAGTAAACTATCATTGTCAATTTGACATGCAGCTAAATTAAAGTGTCCACCACCGCCAAGTTTTTCCATAATACGTTGAACATTGATTTTACTTCTACTTCTTGCTGAAATAATCACTTTATTTTGTTTTGTTTTGACAATAGCAAAGCTAGCTTCCACGCCTGCCATCAATAACATGGTATCTGCAGCTTTACTAGCAATGACATTTGTGTAAAGTGAATTGTCAAGTCCAGTTGCTACCATGATAGTATCATGTAGACGATTTGCTCGCAAAATAATTTCATTAATTTGACGATACTCATCAAAGTCAGTAGCTGAAATTTGTTGAATTTCAACACTGTCACTACCTTTATTGCGCAAATAACTTGCCACATCAAAGGTACGACTAGTAACCCGAGTTGAGAAATTTTTTGTATCTAACATGATACCAGCCATCAAGATACTTGCTTGAATTTTACTCAAACGTTTCTTAGAATTTTGGAACTGAATTAATTCTGTTACTAACTCGGCAGCGCTACTTGCTCCACTTTCAATAAAAGTTAAGATAGCATTTTCTGGGAAATCATCATCACGTCTGTGATGGTCGACGATTATAACATCCTTAAACATTTTGTAAAACTCTTCTGATAATGTTAAAGAAATTTTTGAGTGATCAACTAAAACTAAAATCGATTTAGAAGTTACTAATCTCATTGCATGATGAACACTAATTAAACGAGTTTTCCCATCTGCTTGTAATCGCTCAATGGCACGTTCAATATCTGGTCCTAGTTCATCTGGGTCATAGACAACATAAGAATTTTCAATAATATTTGAAGCAAAGAACTGCATACCAACAGCTGAACCTAAAGCATCCATATCTAACTTCTTATGTCCCATAATAAAGATATTATCAACAACTTTTATTCTATCTGAAATAGCGGTCATCATGGCACGTGTTCTTGTCCGTGATCGTTTTACTGTTGATACCGAACCTCCACCGAAGTATACGGGATTTTTATTCTCATCGTTTTCACGAATTACAACTTGGTCACCACCTCGTACTAAAGCAATATTAAGGTTTTCAAGAGCAACTTGTCCAATTTCATTATGATTTTTTAAACCATATGAAATCCCCATACTTAAAGTTAAGCGCAATTGTTTTTCTTGAGCTTGAGTTCTGAATCCTTCTAAAAAGGCAAACTTATCATCCATCAAATCTTTCAGAGTGTGAAAATCGGTAAAGAAATAATAACGATCCATATTAACTCGTCTATAGAAGATATGCTTAGATTCCATGAAATCAGCAATGAAATTGGCTACAAAACTATTAATAGCTGATACATCTGCGTCTGTTAAATTATCTGTAATGTCATCATAATTATCAATTGAGATAATCCCAACCACTGGTCGCAACATGCTTGAATCAACAGTTTGGCGATTGCCTACGTAAACATCAAAAAAGTAAAATATTCCATTGGCTTCATCAATATAAGAAGAATAACGATTCCCCGATATTTCGAAAGTTTGTGAAATGTTACCTTCAAGCTTTTCATCAATTATATTTTCAATAATATGATTATCGAAATTGCCATTTTCATCTGTAAATATTAATTCCGAATAAGGATTATACCAAAGGATTGCTTTAGTTTCTTGGTCGTATTGAATAACCCCAACAGGCATTTTATCTAACAAAGTTTTAAGATTATTTTCTGTTTGTTCATTCAAAATTTCTATGTGATCAAAATCTGACAATTCATAAACTTGTTTTTGATACCAAAGTAAGGCAACAATAAATAAGAGTACCAGAAAAATAGCTACTAAAATTAGTACCTTTGATTCCATTATTCTTACACAAAGGGCGAGTAAGCCAAATAATATTAATCCCATCATAATTAAATGAATGGTTTCAAAACGAAATCTTTTCATCTTTTAACCTCTTAAGCAATTATTATACCACAAAACAGCCCTGAAAAACAGAGCTGCATTGTCCTATTGAGGTTACATTTTCATGACCTTTTAGATTTTTCTTCTAGCTTTGCCATTTCCCTCAATGTAGACCATTAAGATTGAAATATCAGCTGGATTGACACCAGAAATTCGACTGGCTTGACCAATTGTTTCTGGATTAATTTTTTTGAATTTTTGACGAGCTTCTGTTGCAATTGAATCAATAGCATCCCAATCAATATTTTTAGGAATTCGTTTTTCTTCCATGCGTTTCATCTTAGCAACTTGATCCAAGGCCTTATTGATATATCCCTCGTATTTAATTTCCGTTTCTAACATATCAATGATTTTTGGATTTAAATTTTCTGCAGCAGGACCGACGAAAGAAACAGCTGTTTGATATGAAATTTCAGGCCTTCTCATGAACTCTTTAGCCGTCATTGCATCAGTCAAAGGTTTAAACCCTAAAGCCTGAACTTTTTCGTTTGTTTCCTTGATAGGTTTCAGCTTAATACTATCTAAACGTTTTAATTCATTTTCAAATTGATTTTTTTTAATTTGGAAATTATCCCAACGAATATCATCAACTAAACCGATTTCGCGTCCAATCTCTGTTAAACGCATATCTGCATTATCGTGACGTAAAATTAAACGATACTCTGCTCTCGAAGTTAACAAGCGATAAGGCTCTAATGTCCCTTTAGTCACTAAATCATCAATCATCACACCGATATAGGCGTCACTTCTCTTCAAAATTAGCTCTGGTTTTCCTTGTACTTTTAAGGCTGCATTAATCCCAGCGACTATTCCTTGTCCAGCAGCTTCTTCATAACCAGAAGTTCCGTTTGTTTGACCTGCGGTAAATAACCCTGAGATAAGCTTAGTCTCAAGTGTTGCCCTTAATTGATGTGGTAAAACAATATCATATTCGATGGCATAGCCTGTCCGCATCATTTCTGCATTTTCCAAGCCTTTGATTGAATGAATTAAATCCTTCTGAACATCCTCTGGTAAACTCGTTGACAAACCTTGAACATAAACTTCTTCAGTATCTCTACCTTCGGGTTCTAGGAATAATTGATGTCTTTCTTTATCAGCAAAGCGCACAATTTTATCCTCAATCGATGGACAATATCTTGGTCCAACGCCTTTGACAATACCTGAAAACATTGGTGCCCTGTAGAGATTTTTATTGATAATATCATGACTGGTACTGTTTGTATATGTCAACCAACATGGAATTTGATCCTGTAAATAATCTTCATCTTTACTTAGGAAAGAAAAATGGTTTGGAGCTTGATCACCGGGTTGAATTTCTGTTTGATCATAATCAATCGAAGAAGCCTTAACACGAGGTGGTGTTCCAGTTTTAAAACGACCAATTTCAAGTCCTAATTTTTTTAAATTATCTGCTAAGGTAACGGAAGCTAAACTGTTATTTGGTCCAGATGAATATTTTAATTCACCTAGAATGATTTCTCCGCGAAGAGCTGTACCAGTTGTAACAACTACAGACTTAGCAGAAAATTTTTGTTTTGTGGCAGTTAAAACACCTACAACTTGACCATCCTCGACAAGAATATCATCAATAATAGCTTGACGGAGTGTTAAATTTTCTTGTTTTTCTACAGTATGTTTCATCTCACGAGAATACAAGTTCTTATCTGCTTGAGCTCTTAAGGCACGAACAGCTGGTCCTTTACCTGTATTCAACATTTTCATCTGGATGTATGTTTTATCAATGTTTTTGGCCATTTCTCCGCCTAAAGCATCAATTTCCCTTACCACTATCCCCTTAGCTGATCCACCAATTGATGGATTACAAGGCATAAATGCTAACATATCCAAACTAATTGTCGCAAGTAATGTGTTACACCCCATACGACTAGCCGCCAAAGCTGCTTCAACACCAGCATGACCGGCCCCAATGACAATTACATCATAGACCTCAGTAAATTCATGTTTCATCTTATATTTCCCTTTTCCTATTTAATTTCTTTATTAATTATATGCTTAAACTGTCTATCCCAAATAGGAAGCTCCTGCTTCAAAAACTCGGGAAATAAATTAATATTCTTTCATGCATCAAAAGTTACCCATTTACATTGTCGTACTTCACCTGATTCATTCATTTGTAATGAGGGTTCTTCAGTAGTATTTACAATATAATGAAATTCAATATTATGCCATTTTTGCCAATTTATACTAAAATGTTTTCCACAATGAATGCTAACTGCAGATTAAAGACATCGATTCCAATTTCTTCCCTTGTTTCACGTGAAACAGTCTCAATAGATGTTTCACCAAATAGCAAAGCCCCACCAATAGTATAGAAATTTTCGTCTTGCACAACTAAAACTATTTCTCAATCCCTAACGAGTAATACAGAACTTCTAACTTCCATTGCATAATTAGAATTCACAGTCCGAAAATCTGGTGTCATATTAATCCCCTAAGATAGAAAAAAGTCAAAACCCGAGGAAAGTGTACGTCAAAAAGACCTACAATCTCCATGAGCTTTGACCATCATGATATTGTTAAATTAATTCTATCAAAAATATTATGCTTGTCAATATCAATTGTACTGACTCGTGTCAACTATAGTAAAGATGTTGTAAACAAAATTGACAATATCTTTACTGAATCAGCCTATTAAGGCCATATATTCAATGAGATGTCAATTAAATATATTGACAAGGTTGACCGTTTTTGAAAGCCATATCGATAATCCCACCACCAAGACATTCTTGTCCATCATAGAAGACTACGGCTTGACCAGGAGTAATTGCTCTTTGTTCCTCGTCAAAAATTACTTCTGCTTTATCACCTTTTACATGTACTGTAACTTTCGAATCTGGTTGACGATAGCGAAACTTAGCTGTACATTCCATTGTAAATTCTTCTGGCATTTCCTTTGTAAAATGAATAGTTGATGCATCAAGGCTTGTTGACATTAATGATTCATGATAAAATCCTTGACCAACATATAGAATGTTTTGTGATAAATCTTTACCAACTACAAACCAAGGTTGGTTATCTCCACCATGTTGACCACCAATACCAAGTCCACCACGTTGGCCAATTGTATAGTACATTAAACCTGCATGTTCACCCATATCACGCCCATCAACTGTTAACATGCGTCCTTTTTGAGCCGGTAAATATTGACTTAGAAATTGTTTAAAGTTTTTTTCACCAATAAAACATATTCCTGTAGAATCTTTTTTCTTTGCTGTTGCCAAGCCTGCTTTTTCAGCAATCGCTCTCACTTCAGGCTTTTGCAAATGTCCGAGCGGAAAAAGTGTTTTTTGTAATTGCTTTTGAGATAATTGACTTAAAAAGTAAGTTTGGTCCTTACCATTATCAACTCCACGTAACATATGGACTGTGCCATATTGATCACGTTCAATCTGAGCATAGTGTCCTGTTGCTACATAATCTGCTCCTAAAGTCATAGCATAATCTAGAAAGGCTTTAAACTTAATTTCTTTATTACACATGACATCTGGGTTTGGGGTGCGTCCTGCCTTGTATTCAGCAAGAAAGTACTCAAAAACACGATCCCAATATTCTTTTTCAAAGTTTACAGAATAGTAAGGAATTCCAATTTGATCAGCTACAGCTGCTACATCCTTGTAGTCCTCAGTTGCAGTACATACACCAAGTTCATCGGTATCATCCCAGTTTTTCATGAAAACACCGATGACATCATAACCTTGCTCTTTTAAAAGCAACGCTGTTACGGAGGAGTCAACTCCTCCACTCATTCCAACCACAACGCGTGTGTTTGAATTGTCCATAATTAATTTCTCCCATCTTTTTGTTAAACGTACAATTTGAAGGTCGTCGTTTTATCAAAAGTCGATTTGAAGGTCGATTTTGAAATGCATTTTTAATGCTCACCTATTATAACAATTTCTCTATAAATTGCCAATAAATTCAATGTGACGATAAATTTTTATCATTGCAATAATTTTTTATCTTTTTTTACTGACATTTGACATTTTTCTGTTATAATAAACTTATATTATAAAAATTGGAGTTGCATATGAAAACACAAAAATTTCAATCTGTGTTCGATATTATCGGACCTGTGATGATTGGTCCATCTAGTAGTCATACGGCAGGAGCTGTTAGAATTGGAAGAGTGGTCCATTCCATTTTTGGGATAATCCCTGATGAAGTGACTTTCCATCTCTATAATTCATTTGCAAAAACTTATCAAGGTCACGGGACAGATAAGGCTCTTGTTGCAGGAATTATGGGCATGGATACAGATAATCCAGATATTAAAAATTCTCTTGAAATTGCTCATCAAAAAGGAATTAAAATCTATTGGGATATTTTGAAAGACAGTAACGCTCCACATCCTAATACTGTAAAAATTTCTGTAAAGAAAGATGACAAAGAGATGAGTATCACTGGTATTTCTATTGGTGGTGGAAATATTCAAGTTACTGAACTTAATGGTTTCTCAGTTTCGCTATCAATGAATACACCAACAATTATTATCGTCCATCAAGATATTCCGGGTATGATTGCACATGTAACTGATATTCTTTCAGACTTTGATATTAATATTGCGCAAATGAATGTAACACGTGAAGCCGCTGGTGAAAAAGCAATCATGATTATTGAAGTTGATTCACGCGACTGTCAAGCAGCAATTCAACTTATTGAAAAAATTCCACATTTACACAATGTCAACTTCTTTGACTAGAAAGAGAATTTATGTTTTATACTATAGAAGAGTTAGTACAACAAGCTGAAGAACAACACTATGGAAATGTAGCAGAATTAATGATTGCTACTGAAATTGAAATGACTGGCCGTTCGCGTGAAGATATTGTTAGTATCATGGAACGTAATTTACAGGTCATGAGAGAGTCTGTTGTCAATGGATTGACGCCATCAAAATCTATTAGTGGATTGACCGGTGGGGATGCACTCCGAATGGATAACTATATTCAAGCGGGGAAAACTATTGGTGATACAACAGTCTTAACTGCTGTTCGAAATGCTATGGCTGTAAACGAGCTTAATGCTAAAATGGGATTAGTTTGTGCAACACCAACCGCAGGAAGTGCTGGCTGCTTACCTGCTGTATTGGCGACAGCCATAGATAAATTAAATCTCAATAAAGAGCAACAACTAAATTTCCTATTTACTGCTGGTGCATTCGGTCTGGTTATTGGTAATAATGCCTCCATTTCAGGAGCTGAGGGTGGTTGTCAAGCAGAAGTAGGTTCAGCCTCAGCAATGAGTGCGGCTGCACTAGTTAAAGCTGCTGGTGGAACAGCCTATCAAGCAAGTCAAGCTATTGCTTTTGTTATCAAAAATATGTTAGGATTAATATGTGATCCTGTTGCAGGTCTAGTCGAAGTACCATGTGTAAAACGCAATGCTCTTGGCGCAAGTTTTGCTATTGTAGCTGCAGATATGGCTCTGGCTGGCATTGAGTCTCAAATTCCAGTTGATGAAGTTGTAGATGCAATGTATCAAGTTGGCTCTGCTTTACCTACTGCTTTTAAAGAAACAGCAGAAGGTGGCTTAGCTGCAACACCAACAGGTCAAAAGTATATGAAACAAATTTTTGGAGAATAAACTCCAAAAATTTTTGGAGGAAAGATGACAGCTATATTATTTGATCTAGACGGAACATTGGTAGATTCAAGTCAAGGAATTGTAAATGCCTTTACACATACTTTTACAACCTTAAATATCACACCACCAGACATTACTACACTGTCAACCTATATCGGTCCACCATTAGAAACAACATTTTTAGACTATTTTCAAGAAGCTAGTGAAGTAGAAGAAGCTATTAATCATTTTAGAGCTTATTATAAAACGAATGGTGTTTATCAAGTTCACCTTTACAAGGGTATCAAAGATTTATTAAATGAACTGATTAATTTAAATTATGATTTGTATGTTACAACTAGTAAACACCAACCCATGGCAGAAGTTATGTTAAAAGAATTAGACATCTATTCTTCTTTTAAAGTAGTTTATGGTTCTGAGAAAAACCGTTTCCTAAAAGTAGATGTTATCAAGGCCTGTTTAAAAGAAAATAATATTTCCTTAGATCAAGCTATCATTATCGGAGATACAAAGTTTGATATGATAGGTGGTAAAGGTGCGGGTATAGATACTCTAGGTGTTACTTGGGGTTTTGGTAGCAAAGAAGACTTACTATTAAATGGTGCTAACTTAATTGCTGATACACCCAAAGAAATAATTAAGCTATTATCAAAATAAAGACAAAAAAGAAAAGAGCTAATAAAAGCTCTTTTCTTTTTTGATTAATAACCCCAAGCAGACATCCCTTGGGTATTGTATGCTTTAATTGCTGAATTAACTTGATCTTGTACTGTTGCTGTCGAACCCCAACCTGGCATTGTTTGGAATAGTCCTGATGCACCAGATGCATTTGCTACATTTGGATTACCATTAGATTCACGTGCAATGATTGTTTCCCATGTTGCTTGTGGGACACCAGTTGCTGCTGCCATTTGAGCTGCTGCTTGACTTCCAACAACACCAGCTGTGTTACCGTTTGATGGGTAAGCTGGAGTAGAAGCGTATTGTTGTACTTGTGTAGCTTGAGCAGCAGGTGCAGCTTGAACTTGTTCAGCTGGAACAGTTTCTTCAGTAGCTGGTGCTACCTCTGCTGGAGTTGCAGCAGTGACTTCAATTGAAGAAGATTGTTCTGTTTGACTTGAACTTGCTTCAGGTTTCTTTTTTTCAGAAGAAGATGATGACTTTTCAACTTTTGATTTAGTAACTTTTTTCACGACTTTTGTTTCAGATTTTTTAGCAAATGATTCAGTATCTACATTTTTACTTGAAAATGTAAATACTAAAGCTAACAATCCAATTGCAAATGCTAGAACCCCAAAACTAACATAACTTTTTTTCAAATTTTTAATTCTATACATAAAAATACCTCTTTTTCTCTAACTAACATATTAACCTAAGTATATTACCTAAATATATAAGTTATATTAAAAATGTTACAGAGATATTTTATTTTATAAGAAATTCTGAAATTATTAGTCTATATCTAGTTGATATCTGGATTTTTTAACAAAAATAACACTATACCTAGGATGAGAACTAATAATATTGCAATTGTATCCATTGTTTTCCACTTCAAAAGACGGAATTTAGTTCTGCCGTCACCACCTCGATAACCACGAGATTCCATTGCTATGGCTAAAGCGTCAGCTCTTTTAAAGCTTGATGCAAACAAAGGAATCAAAATTGGTATAATCGATTTTACTTTTTGCAGAAGATTCCCTTCCCCAAAATCAACCCCTCTAGCCTTTTGGGCGTTCATAATGCGAGTGGTATCATCCATTAAGGTTGGAACAAAACGTAAGCTAAGGGACAACATTAGTCCAATTTCATGTGCTGGAATTTTGAGAGGCTCAAATGGTTTCAAAAGAGACTCAACGGCATCAGATAAACTGAGTGGAGTAGTAGTTAAAGTTAGTAGGGTTGAAAAGAAAATAATCAACACAAATCTCATGAAGATTAATAAGGCTTGGCTTAAACCAAAATCTGTTATCTTAATAATCCAAAATTGAGCCAATACATTTCCGGATTGAGTAAAAAACATTTGAAATAGTGTCGTAAATAGAATGATTCCAATCATTGGTTTCACACCATTTAAAAAAAATGAAAAGTTGATTTTTGAAAGGAAGACAATTGCTAATGTAAAAGTTAGCATAGTCAGATTTGTCACTAGATTATTAGCCCAAAAAATAATAATGATGTAAACAATCATAGCCAATAATTTGCTACGAGGATCTAATCGATGAATGATTGAATCTCCAGGAATATAGCGTCCAAGAATTAGTTTATCCATGATTAATTACCTCCCTTAACTCATTTAGAGTAATTGGTAGATAAGGTAAATCTAATCCTTTTTCAACCAAATTTTGAGCAAATTTTGTTACTTTTGGAACACCTAATTGTTTTTCTTCAAGTAATTTGACATCTTGAAAAATATTTTTGGGCAATCCACTTGTAATGATTTTACCAGACTCTAAAATATATACAAAGTCAGCAAAATTTGCCACATCATCCATTAAATGAGTAACTAAGACAATTGTCATTCCTGAATGATGAAGTTTTTTAAAGAGTGACATTAATTCACGTCTTCCTTTAGGGTCTAACCCTGCTGTTGGTTCATCTAAGACTAACACTTTAGGCTCCATGGCTAGGATACCAGCAATGGCAACTCGTCTCATTTGCCCCCCCGATAGTTCAAATGGATTTTTTTCAAATAATTCTTCTGAAATACCAACCATTGTTAGTTTTTCACGCGCGAGTTGTTCAGCTTCCTCTTTAGATACTCCAAAATTTTGAGGTCCAAACGCTACATCCTTCAGAACAGTTTCTTCAAAAAGTTGACTTTCTGGAAATTGAAATACTAAACCTACATGCTTTCTAACCATTTTGATATCTTTATTTTTGGATTGATGTGTAATTTCTTGACCATCTACAATTACTGTTCCTCTACTTGGAACTAATAAACCATTTAACAATTGCATTATTGTTGATTTTCCAGATCCAGTATGACCAATAAAAGCAGTATAAGAACCATCAGTTATCTCAAGGTTAACGTCAAAAAGAGCACGCCCTTCAAATGGTGTCCCTTCCTGGTAAGTATAGCTTACATTTTGGAAATTAATTGCCATAACTGATTTTCTAATTCCTTTTCTGAAAGATAATCGCCTTCAATGGGATAATTTTCTTCTTTTAATAATTTAATTACAGAATTTGAAAATGGAACATCAAGTCCTAAATTCAATAAATCTTCACCACGAGAAAATAATTCCTCTGGACTTGAACTGGACTCAATCTGACCATTTTTCATAACCAATACTCTATCACTCAAAGCAACTTCATCTAAATCATGCGTAATCGAAATTACAGTAAGATCATATTCATGTCTAATTGATTGGATTGTTTTAATGAGTTCTAGACGACCTTTTGGATCCAACATACTAGTTGCTTCATCTAAGACAATTATCATTGGCCTTAGAGCAACAGCTCCCGCTATGGCAACTCTTTGTTTTTGTCCACCAGATAAGCGAGCAGGCTCACGGTCTTTAAACTGACTCATGCCTACTAAATCTAATGCTTCTTGAACCCTAACAACCATCTCAGCATGATTGACACCCTTATTCTCTAGACCAAAGGCGACATCGTCTTCGACAGTAGCTCCAACAAATTGATTATCAGGATTTTGAAAGACCATTCCAATCTTTTGACGAATTTCCCAAACGTTTTTTTCAGATAGTAGGTCACCGTCAACCACAATTGTACCAGATTCAGCTTCTAAAATACCATTTAAAAGTCTGACAGAAGTTGATTTACCTGAACCATTATGTCCAATAATAGATAACCATTCTCCACGTTTCACGTGAAACGAAATATCATTTAAAGTGTAATATTCCTGTTCCTCATGGTATTTAAATTTAATATGTGATACTTCAATAATATTTGTCATGATTACTTAAAGGTGTCTTTGAATAAGAAACCAGCTCCTTTAAAGTAGTCATATCCTGAATAAATCGTAAAGAATAAGGCGATATATAATAGAATATTGCCAATAAGCGTTAAATGACAGAAAAGAAAAATGATAGAGAACATTTGTGACATGGTCTTGATTTTTCCAGGCATAGCAGCAGCAAGAACTGTACCACCAGATTCAACTAGAAGCAAGCGTAAACCTGTCACTGCTAATTCACGACAGATAATGATTGCAACAATCCACGCTGGTGCTAATTCTGCACCGACTAACATAATGAAAGCACTCATAACAAGCATTTTATCTGCTAAAGGATCGGCAAATTTACCAAAATTAGTAACTACTTCCCACTTTCTAGCTAAATAACCATCCAAGTAGTCTGTCAAACTGGCTATAGCAAAAATAACTGCAGCAACAATGTGCCATGTTAAAGACTGCGATAAACTTGTAATAAGCAAGAAAATTGGAATCATGATAATTCTAATTAGGGTTAATAAATTTGGTATATTTTCTTTTTTTGTCATTTTTATTCCTTACTATTGAAATTTCAAAGTGATATAACTTGTATCTGTAACAGTGATAGGACTTAAATCAAGTGGTTCCCCATCGATAGAAACAGATAAGCCTTTGGTTATTCCTAGCGTTAATAATGCTTCGCTTACATCTTTATCAAGTGTTGCCGTGTAAGTTGGGGTTTCTTTAGTTAGTGTAGTCCCAGCTTCGCCAATATCTGAATTTGTAAGAGAAATCCAAGCACTTTCAGCATCCGTTAAAGTGATGGTCACATCAACCGATTCATTTGCCTTTTTAACAGTTGCTTCTAAATAATTATCTTGTCCTTGACTTGTAATTTCTGTTTTTGGCTGACTGCTACTTGAAGTATTTGTCTTACTTTTAGAAGTTGTTTTGTTAACTTGACTTGTTTGGACTTCTTTTGCTTTATTTTCTTTGTTCATCTGTTTCCAAACAGCAAAAAACATAAAGACAAAAATTAATAGAGCAATAAAGGTTAATAAGACAATGATGAAAATAGATTTTGATCTTTTTTCATTATGACTCAGACGACTATGTCTCGAACTTTCAAAATAAAACTCATCATCTTCATCTTTCGAATTATCAACTAAAAAATTAGCTTGAGTATTTTTTTTAGTTGAAGTATTCTTTTCTTCTTCATCGAATGATTTAGCTTGTCTTGAAAAATTAACTTTATCTTCAACACGATGACTTAATTTATTTTCAACAATTTGAGTTACACTTGGATTTTTATTTTCCATTTTTGTAGACATTTGTTGATTATATTTATTTTTCAAATAATGAAATTCTAAACCAACAATCTCGCCATATTGTTTCAAAAACTGATCAATCTTATGCTCTGGAATAATTTTATATTGATCTAATTCCATTGCTAATAAATAATGCGAAGATATACCACTTTTAGTTTCAATATAATCTAATGTAATATTCTTCTCTATGCGGGATTCACGTAAAATCTCACCAAGACTTTTATCTCTCATACAGGTACCTCGAATTTAATGTAATAAATCAATTATAGCAAACTTTTAACTATTTTGGAAAGACAGTAAAATCTGATTCTTCAGCTTGTTTAAAAAAGTTATCCGCAATAGATAAAACTTCTACTAACTGAATTTTTTCTAGAATATCGGGAATATCATAGTAAGTATCTTGATCAGTTAGAAATAGATTGAATTGACTAGCAACCTGTTCCACATTATCCAAACTTTGTAAAAAATCTCCATACATTTCTCTTTTTAAAATAGAAAAATGTTCTTGGTTAAAATCATCAGAATTGCTACAGTTTTTGATTTTTTTTCTGATTTCACTTGACATCCCAATTGGTTGATTTGTATCTAAACTTATAAGAACAAAAGAGAAGTTGGAATTAATTTCAATTTCAATATCAAAGGAATCATCAATCTTTCCTTGTTCATACCAAGATTGATATGTTCTTGATGTCCAACCTAATAACATTGACATAGCAAGTCGTAAAGCAATTTTGATTTTTAATAAAGAAATATCATTCTTAATCTTTTGCCCTCTGTATCCAACTACTAATTTAGAATTTGTGACTTCCATGCTTTTTGAACTAGATTTAACTACGGGATTGTATGAAATGTCATCAATTCTTTCAACTTGCTTACGAGCACGGTATTTTTTTTGATACTTTTCAATAACTGTAAAAGTTTCACCTATGTCGACATCACCAACAATAATTAAACTCATGTTGTTGGGTTTATAAAAATAACTATAATTACGCTTTAGTATTTTTGGAGTAATTTGATTGATTGAGCCCTTACTACCAGCAATATCATCAGCTAGACTTGTATCTGCAAACAGATTCTGTAATATTCCAATATAAGCTTGATAGTCTGCATCATCAGCATACATATCAATTTCTTGTCCAATAATTTTCTTTTCTTTATTGACCGAATCTTCAGTAAAGCTAGATGACATAACTAAATCTTGTAACAATATTAAACTTTCCACAAAATTTTCTGATGTTGAAAAGTAATAAGATGTTTTGTCAAAAGTTGTAAAGGCATTTACATCAGAACCTAATTCTGTAAATTTAAGTGAAGCATCTTGTCCTAAATCATCTTCGAAAAGTTTATGTTCAAGAAAGTGGGCTATGCCTTCAGGGTTATCCCATAGACGATTTCTTTCTGTAAACTTTTTGTCAATCGAACCAAAATCAACTGTCAACATAGCTGTTTTTTCTTTAAATCCTGACTTAGGTATTATAAAAATATCTAAACCATTTTTTAGACGAGAATAATGAATTTCTTCATCAAATTTATTAAAAGAAATTTTTGTTAATGGAGTCATTATTTTCCCTCCAAGAAGTAAAGTGCTTGTAATTTCAATAAGTTTGCCGCCTTGACAATATCTCGTTTCGTTACTTTGTCAATAGTGTCAAGCCATTCAGTTAAATGGTAATTTTCATTAACATAGTCGACAATATACAACCTGTCAATCATTGCTTTACAATTATCTTGTGATTGATTTACAGTGTTTATGATCATTGATTTTGTTTTTTTAATTAAACTACTTGGAAATCTGCCCATTTTTATGTCATTCATTTCTTTGATAATGAGCTGTAAAGTCTTTTTACGGTCATTATTATCAATTCCAGCAAATATATCTAAATATCCAGTATATATGTCCATTCTACTCCCAATACTGTAAGCAATGCCTTCTTCCTCACGAATTTTGGTAAATAACCGAGAATGGGAAAAAGAACCCAATAAACCATTAAGAACGATTAATGCATAATGGTCCTTTGTTCCAAAATCAACATTAAAATGATAAACCATTTCTAAAATTGACTGATTGACATCTTTTACTTCTTTTTTATCTTTTACAATATTGACATAATCTTGTTTATAATTGAATATCAAAAACTTTTCTCTATCAACAAATGGATATTGATGTAATTGTTGGACAACTCGGTACTCTTCGAAATCACCAACCAAATAAATGTCAATCAAATCTTCCATCAACATATGATGAAATTCTTGATAGCTTGTGTAGGCTGTTTCTTTTTCAACAAGATCAACCGTACCATATTTTGAAATTTGAAGATTTTCATCACTAAAAAATATTTCTTTAGCTTTTAAAGAACTATAATAAAACGAGTCTTCTTTATCAGTCTCTAAATATGTAATTAAGTTTGCTTTTTCAATTTCAAATACCTTAGGTTGATATTGCGCAACAGAAAGAAGAGGAGAAAATAGGATTCCCCTCAAAAATTGAATAATCTCATCAAGAACACTTTCCCCATTGAAAGCATATTTATCTTGAATAAAACTTACATCAATATCAACTATGTGTACTTGCCCTTTATTAGAAACAGTAGTGGATAAACTCGCACCATATAATTGAGCTAGTTTTTCCCTAAATGCTTTTGCTGTAGGGTATTCTTCATTTGCTGTTGCTAACATTTGAGCAACTAGAACACGTTTAGCTACTGTTTTCTGATTTAAATCACCAGAAAATCTAAATGTGATATGATTCGATTTAAATTGCTTCGTTTTAATAAAGTGAAGTTGAACTCCTTCAACAATTTTCATAGTACATCCTTATATAAATATATGTTTCTCTAAATTATACCATTTTTAGCTGCGTTATCTGTTATATTGACTTAAATATTAAAAATTTTAGTTAGTAAAAAAAGTCGAGTATACTCAACTTATTTTTATATAATCCTTTTTTACAAAAAGGAAAACATTCACTAATCAGCGAGGTCATGGATGTTAGAGTTATCATTGATTTTATCAATGGTAACTCAAGTTCATTATACACTCTTTTATAAACATGTCAAAAAAATGAGGGGTTATTAAATAACAAATTACATTTAGATTTTTAGTAAAGTTCAAATTTCTAGATAATAATTATTATTTTCAAAATATGCTATAATAATGTGACTTGAAAAATGGAGAAATACTTATGGAATACAAATTATTTAGTGAATTTATAACTTTACAAGCCTTACTTAAAGAACTTGGAATCATTCAAAGTGGTGGTGCAATTAAAGGATTCTTAGTAGAACACACTGTGTTATTTAATGGTGAGGACGAAAAAAGAAGAGGTAAAAAGATTAGAATTGGTGATATCGTAACTCTACCAGAGCAAGATTTATCAATAACTATTGCTGAACCTAGCCAAGAGGAACTTCTGGAATATAACCTTGCAGAAGAAGAGAAGCAACGTGTAGCTAAAATAGTTAAAGAAATGAATCAATCACTAAAAAAGCCAGCAAAACAAACTCCTAAAAAAACAAAGAATAGTAAATTTAACACTAGACCAAGAAAATCTGGTAAAGGTCCAGCAGTTAAATTTCCTGGTACATAATAATGTGGTTAAAGGAATTAACACTAAATCACTTTAGAAATTATAATGACTTAAATATAAATTTTTCAGAGGGACTAAACATCTTTATAGGAAACAATGCCCAAGGAAAAACGAACATCTTAGAAGCTATCTATTTTATTGCCTTAACTAGAAGTCATCGCACAAGAAGTGATAAAGAATTAATCCAGTTTTCAACTGATCGTTTATCTATTGAAGGAAAATTAAATCGCCTCTCAGGTAATATCAGTTTAGAAATTAATTTATCTGATAAAGGTCGAATAACAAAGATTAATTCATTAAAACAAGCAAAACTTTCTGAATATATAGGTACAATGATGGTAGTACTCTTTGCTCCTGAAGATTTACAATTAGTTAAAGGCGCTCCTAGTCTTCGAAGAAAGTTTATTGATATTGATTTAGGTCAAATTAAACCTGTTTATCTATCTGACTTATCGAATTATAACCATATTTTAAAACAAAGAAACGCATATTTAAAAGCTGCTAGAACAATTGATTTTGACTTTCTAGTAGTTTTGGATCAACAATTATCATATTATGGTAGCCGTGTTATTCAGCAAAGAATTCAATTCATTGCTGATCTTGAAAAAGAAGCAGATGCTCATCATCAGGCAATATCAAATGAACTAGAAAGTTTACAAATTAAATATATTTCTAGCATTGATACAAGTCAAAGTCAACTTATTCAAGAAAAATTCATGGAGCAACTTGAAAGAAATCGTCAACGTGATATTTTTAGAAAGAATACGAGTATTGGCCCACATAGAGATGACATTGAATTTTATATAAATAATATGAATGCAAATTTTGCAAGCCAAGGTCAACATCGAAGCTTAATTTTATCCATAAAGATGGCTGAAGTGAGTTTAATGAAAATCTTGACTGGAGATAATCCAATACTACTGTTAGATGATGTTATGAGTGAATTAGACAATACAAGACAAACAAAATTAATTGAGACTGTCATTCAAGAAAATGTTCAAACTTTTATTACTACTACTAGTTTGGAACACCTCTCGCAACTTCCAAAAACTTTAAAAACTTTTCATGTAACTAGTGGAACCATTAAGGCAGACTGAGTCTGCTTTTTACTTTACAACTAACTTTACAATAAATTGACATTATGTGTTTGACAATTACTTAAATTATAGTGTTTATATAATTTTTTTACACAAATATCAAATTATTTTTACACTTACTTTACACTTGTTTATAAAATAGTAAAGCAAAAAAGAGATAGGTAATCCTAACTCTTTTTTATTATTATTAATGAACTGAATAGTTTGGTGCTTCATTTGTAATTTGAACATCATGTGGGTGACTTTCAATTAAACCAGCACCTGACATCTCAATAAACTGTGCTTTATTGTGAAGATCATCGATGGTAGCTGCTCCAACATAGCCCATACCAGAGCGGATACCACCAAGCATTTGAAAGACAATATCAGAAGCGGCACCTTTATAGGCTACACGACCTTCAATTCCTTCTGGAACGAGTTTATTTGCTTCATTAACTGAACCTTGGAAGTAACGATCACTTGACCCTTTTTTCATTGCTGCAATTGACCCCATACCACGGTATGTTTTAAATTTACGACCTTGGAAAATTTCAGTTTCACCGGGCGCTTCATCAGTTCCTGCAAACATTGAACCAAGCATTACTGCATTTCCACCTGCAGCAAGAGCTTTTACAATATCACCAGAGTATTTAATACCACCATCAGCAATAATTGTTTTGCCATATTCACGCGCAACAGCGGCAGCGTCATATATTGCTGTAATCTGTGGAACACCTACACCAGCTACAACACGAGTTGTACAGATTGAACCTGGTCCAATACCAACTTTAACAACATCTACACCAGCATCATACAAAGCGCGTGCTCCTTCAGAAGTAGCAATATTACCAGCAATCAGAGTTTTATCTGGGAATTGAGAACGAATTTCAGCAATTTTTCTCAAAACACCTGCGGAATGACCATGGGCTGTATCAATAACAATAGCATCTGCTCCAGCTTCAAATAGAGCACCAGCACGATCAAAGGTGTCAGAAGTAACACCAACAGCTGCCGCTACTAATAAACGGCCAAAATCATCTTTAGCAGCGTTTGGAAATTCAATTACTTTTTCAATATCTTTAATTGTAATAAGTCCTGACAAACGACCATTATCATCAACTAATGGAAGTTTTTCAATACGGTGTTCATGGAGAATTCTTTCAGCTGTTTCTAAATCAGTACCAACTGGTGCAGTAACTAATTTTTCACTTGTCATATGCTCAGAAATCAGTGAGTCGTAATCACTAATAAAACGCATATCACGGTTTGTAATAATTCCAACGAGTTTACGATTATTCATTGTTTCAACAACTGGAACTCCAGAAATACGATAGCGTTGCATTAATTCTTCAGCTTCAGCAACCTTATGATTTGGTGTTAGGAAGAAAGGATCAATAATTACCCCATTTTCTGAACGTTTAACTTTACGAACCTCCTCAGCTTGTTCAGCAATTGACATATTTTTATGAACAACACCAAGTCCACCAGCACGCGCAATTGCAATGGCCATTTTACTATCAGTAACAGTATCCATTGCTGCAGTAATAATAGGAATATTTAATGTTAAATTTTTAGCTAGCTTTGTTTGCATGTTTACTTCATTTGGTAGTACATGACTTTCAGCTGGAATAAGTAAAACATCATCAAAGGTATAACCTTTTTTCAAAAATTTTGTTTCCCAATTTGACATTAAAATGATCCTCTTTTCTTTATTGTAATAGGGAATAGTAACCCAGTCTATTTTTTTATTGTTACTATCATATCATGCTAAACAAATTTGTCAATAAATTAAAAATTATTTTCTATTTTTGCCTTATAAATACAAATAATGTTCGTAATTATATAATTATTTTATAAAATCATCTGATATTTCAGAATAATGTTCGCAAATAAAGGGAACTTCAATAATTATTGAAGTTCCCTTATCTATTATTAAAAGTAATTTATTCCCATAGCGCTTTTTACTTCTGAAAGAGTCTGAGCAGCAACAGCTTGTGCACTTTGACTTCCTTTTTCCAACATGCGGAATACTTCACCCATATCGCTAGCATATTCTAAGCGTTTTTGACGAATTGGAGCCAACTCACGTTCTAAGATTTCTAGGAGATAACGTTTTGTTTTGACATCTCCTAATCCACCCTTTTGGTAGTGTTCCTTCATGGCTTGAATATCTGCTTTATCACCATCTTGACCAAAAATATCTAGATAATGGAAGACCATATTCCCTTCAATTTGGCCAGGATCTTCAACACGAATATGATTCGGATCAGTATACATACTCATTACTTTTTTTTGAACTGTGTCTGCATCATCAGATAAATAAATACCATTTCCTAAAGACTTAGACATCTTTGCATTTCCATCTAGACCTGGTAAACGACCTGCACCTTCGTTTTCTGGATAAAGGCCTTCTGGTTCCACTAAACAATCGGTATTGTAAGCATTGTTAAAACTTCTCACAATTTCTCTTGTTTGTTCAATCATAGGTTTTTGATCGTTTCCAACTGGAACTAAATTAGCCTTGAATGCTGTAATGTCAGCAGCTTGAGAGACAGGATAAACTAAGAATCCACTTGGAATACTTTCACCAAATCCTTTTTGTGCAATTTCTGTTTTAACTGTTGGATTGCGTTCTAAGCGAGCTAGTGAAACAAGGTTCATGTAGTACATTGTTAATTCAGCAAGTTCAGGAATTTGACTTTGGATAAAAATAGTTGATTTATTAGGGTCTAATCCTACAGACAAATAGTCTAAAGCTACATTTCCAATGGAATCGCGAATTAATTCAGACTCTTTAGCATGATCTGTTAAAGCTTGCTGATCTGCTAAGAAAACAAACATTTTAAATTTATCTTGATTTTGCAAGATAACACGATTTTTCAAAGAACCAACATAATGGCCTAAATGTAGTTTTCCTGTTGGTCGATCTCCTGTTAAAATAATTGGTTTTGTCATTTCTTTCTCCTTATTTATAAAGAAAAACCCTCACGCAATATGCGTGAGGGCGTTATTACAATTGAATACGCGGTACCACCTCAATTAATACCTCTATCTTGGTATTATCTCATCTTCTCTATTAAATAAGAAGTTGCACGATAAGGGGTGCCAATCCTGAGATGTATTGTTTGATCCCATTTTATACATTAGTCCATTCATCTATTAATTTTGTTAGTTTACAGCCCCACTAACTCTCTGAAAAAATTAAATAAATTACTCTTCTAATTAGCTTTCATTCTATGAAATTTTCACAAATTTGTCAAGTTTAGCAAAATATAGGAAAAAGTTCTTGACACAAGACTAATTCATAGTAGATAATGGTATTATTTTCACGATAAGGAGTATAAATAAGGATGACGAATAGATTAAAAGATATGGTATTTGTAACCGTTGGAACATTTATTACAGCTATAGGTTTTAATACTATGTTTGTTGATAATCATATTGCTGCTGGTGGTATGGTCGGTATTGCAGTGGTAATGAAAGTTCTATTTGGTATTAGCCCATCTTTATTTTTAATGCTTAGTAATATTCCACTTCTTTTATTATGTTATTTTTTCCTAGGTAGACAAAATTTTGTTAAAACTTTGTATGGTTCTTGGATTTATCCAATAGCAATTAGAATGACTAATTTTTTACCTAGTATAACGCATAACCAATTATTAGCTGCTATTTTTGGTGGAATAATTGTGGGAATTGGTATTGGTATGGTTTTTTGGGGTAATTCATCAACTGGTGGAACAGGTATTCTAACTCAAATCTTACACAAGTATTCTCCTTTAAGTTTAGGTATTGCAATGACTATTATTGACGGTATTAGTGTTGCAATGGGATTTTTAGCTTTATCTGCTGATGATGTTATGTACTCCACAATCTGTTTATTAACTATTGGGTATGTTATTGCTATTATGGAAACTGGCTTTAATTCATCGAAGAATGTCATGATTATTTCAAAAGAATATATTCAAATCAAAGAATATATTCATAAAGTTATGGATCGTGGTGTTACTAAAATTCCTATTAGAGGTGGATATACAACTAAAGAAAATGTTATGTTAATGGCTGTTATTTCAACTTATGAATTTCCATCTTTACAAGAAAAAATTAATGAGCTTGATGATACTGCTTTTGTTGTAGTTATGCCAGCTGCCCATGTTATTGGTCGTGGTTTCAGTTTAACCAAACAATATAAGCGAGAAGATGAAGATGTCTTGCTACCAATGTAAAAAGTATAACCCCTTTTCTGATTGAAAAAAGGGGCTTTTTCATGTACAATGAAAAATAGATAAATAATATGAGGTGAAAAATTGCTTACTGTTTCTGACATATCGTTACGTTTTAGCGATAGAAAACTTTTTGACGAAGTTAACATTAAATTTACTGCTGGTAATACCTATGGCCTAATTGGTGCAAATGGTGCTGGTAAATCAACATTTTTAAAAATTCTTGCAGGGGATATCGAACCAACAACTGGTCATATCTCATTAGGTACTGATGAACGCCTTTCAGTATTGCGACAAAACCATTTTGACTACGAAGAAGAACGTGCTATTGATGTAGTCATCATGGGAAATGAACAATTATTTAACATCATGAAAGAAAAAGATGCTATCTATATGAAAGAAGATTTTTCTGAAGAAGATGGTGTTCGTGCTGCAGAACTTGAAGGTACATTTGCTGAATTAGGTGGATGGGAAGCAGAGAGTGAAGCATCACAATTACTTCAAAATTTAAATATCCCAGAGAGTCTTCATTTCCAATCAATGAGTGAATTAGCAAATGGAGATAAAGTGAAAGTTCTCCTTGCTAAAGCATTATTTGGTAAGCCTGATGTGCTATTGCTTGACGAACCTACCAATGGATTAGATATTCAATCAATTGCCTGGTTAGAAAATTTCTTAATAGAATTTGAAAACACTGTTATTGTTGTTTCCCATGACCGTCACTTTTTAAATAAAGTATGTACTCACATGGCTGACTTGGACTTTGGAAAAATTAAACTTTACGTTGGTAACTATGATTTTTGGAAACAATCTTCAGAATTAGCTTTGCGTTTACAATCAGACCGTAATGCTAAAGCAGAAGAAAAAATCAAACAATTACAAGAATTCGTTGCACGTTTCTCAGCTAATGCCTCTAAATCAAAACAAGCAACATCTCGTAAGAAAATGCTTGATAAAATTGAATTAGAAGATATTGTACCTTCTAGTCGTAAATATCCATTTATCAATTTTAAAGCAGAACGTGAAATGGGAAATGACCTATTAACAGTTGAAAACCTTTCAGTTACTATTGATGGTGAAAAAATCATTGATAATATTAGTTTCATCCTACGTCCAGGGGATAAAGCAGCCATCATTGGCCAAAATGATATTCAAACTACTGCACTAATGCGTGCTTTAGCAGATGACATTGATTATGAAGGAACAATTAAATGGGGAGTGACAACTAGTCGCTCGTACCTTCCTAAAGACAACAGTAAAGATTTTGACACTGATGAATCTATCTTAGAATGGCTTCGCCAATTCGCCGAAAAAGGAGAAGACGATGATACTTTCTTAAGAGGTTTCTTGGGACGTATGTTGTTCTCTGGTGATGAAGTTAAAAAATCTGTTAATGTCTTATCAGGTGGTGAAAAAGTTCGTGTAATGCTATCTAAATTAATGCTATTAAAATCAAATGTTTTAATTTTAGATGACCCAACTAATCACTTAGACTTAGAATCAATTTCAAGTTTGAATGATGGTATCAAAGATTATAAAGAATCAGTTATTTTTGCCAGTCATGACCATGAATTCATTCAAACAATTGCTAACCACATTGTTGTCATTTCAAAAAATGGGGTTATTGATCGTATTGATGAAACCTACGATGAATTCCTTGAAAATGCAGAAGTTCAAGCTAAAGTTGAACAACTTTGGAAATAAAAAAGATAAGGCGGAAACGCCTTATTCTTTTTTTCAAAATAGAAAGAATAAGCATATGTCCGCAAAAAAAATAAACTTATCTCTTATATATTATATTCTTAGTTTTTTTATTCCATTCTTTATTATGTTTTTTGTTCTATATTCAAAAGACATTTATTACGGTGGTCCTAAAACTATTTTAGCAAGCGATGGTTTCCATCAATATGTTATTTTTGCCCAAAATTTGAGAAATATTTTACATGGAAAAGATAGTCTCTTTTATACATTTACAAGTGGATTAGGTTTAAATTTTTATGCACTCATTAGTTATTATTTAGGAAGTTTTTTATCACCTTTATATTATTTCTTTTCTCTTAATAATATGCCAGATGCTGTCTATATCTTTACACTCTGTAAATTTGGATTGATTGGACTATCTTCATATTTTTCATTCAAAAGAATTTATCCTAAAGTCCAGTCTTTTTTCATTCTTTCCTTATCAATTTCCTTTTCACTTATGAGTTTTTTGACAAGTCAATTAGAAATAAATACTTGGCTAGATGTCTTTTTGCTTGTTCCACTGATTTTATTAGGTTTACACTCTCTAATTAACAATGGAAAATTTTTACTTTACTATATAACATTAACTATCCTATTTATCCAAAATTATTATTTTGGTTACATGATGTCAATTTTTCTTTTACTTTATTTTATTGTACTATTGATTGAACTTGACAGTTGGAAAGAAAGATTTTATCCTACAGTAAATTTTATTTTTATCTCTTTACTTGCTGCTTTATCAAGTATGGTAATGATTCTTCCTGCTGTAAAAGACTTGTCAAGTCATGGCGAACAATTAACACAAGTAGTCAAATTATTTACAGCTAATACAGACTCTCTAGACCTGTTTGCTAAAAGCTTAATTGGTACTTATGACACCACTAAGTTTAATTCGATTCCAATGATTTACAGTAGTTTACTTCCTCTTTTATTAGCAATTCTTTACTTTACATTGTCAAGTGTAAAATTGCAAAGTAAAGTAGCTCATGGATTATTAATGATAATAATCCTGACTAGTTATTATATACAACCAATAGATTTATTTTGGCAAGGGATGCATGCTCCTAATATGTTTTTATATCGATATGCATGGACATTTCCTTTGTTATTAATCTTAATTTCAGGAAAAACCTTAACCTTATTTGAAAAAATAAAACCAATAACAATTGGAATTATATTTGTTATTTTAAGTAGCTTATTAAGCCTTCCTTATTTTATTACTAATAAATATGAATTTATTACAATTCCATTATTACTTTTAACTTTAATATTTGTGACAGCATATACTTTATTATTTGTTAGTCATAAAGAAACTAAATTATCCCTTATCTACATCGTCATCTTTACACTATTATTTACATGTGTAGAAAGTACTGTCAATACATACTACATGATTTCTGGATTAGAGAAAGAATGGGGTTTTCCTTTAAGAGAAGGTTATAGTAGAAATTTAAATGAGGTTGACACCCTTGTCAAGAAAACTGATTCATTGTCAACTGACTTTTTTAGATCTGAACGGATACTTCCACAGACTGGTAATGATAGTATGAAGTTCAATTACAATGGTATTTCTCAATTTTCTTCAATTAGAAATACTACTTCTAGTAAAGTTCTTGATCGACTTGGTTATAAATCAAACGGAACTAATTTAAATTTACGTTATCAAAATAATACCATTATTATGGATAGTATTATGGGTGTCAAGTATAATTTTTCTCAGACACCAATTCATAAATTTGGATTTGAATCCTATGCTAATAATGGCCAAACTAAGCTCTATCAAAATAATTTTGCATTAGGCCTAGGAATATTAACAAATACAAAATATAGGAATTTACCATTTACAGTAAATACCCTTGATAATCAGAAATTATTATTAAATCAGTTAAGTGGTTTACAATATAATTATTTTAAGGAAGTCCCTTATCAGGTTGAGGAAAATACTACACATCTTAATCAACGTGTTAATGCGAAAGCTAAAAATGAATCTCTCGACACAATAGTGACTTATCATATTCAAGTTCCAAGCCATACTCAACTTTATATCAGTATGCCAAATATTGTATTTTCAAACGAAAATTCAAAATCAGTAATTTCTAGTATTGGAAATGTTAGGCAAGAATATACAACAGACAATACTTTTACCTTTTTTGATTTAGGGTATTACCAAAAGCAACAACAACTAACTATTGATTTTATTTTTCCAAAAAATAAAAGTATATCTTATCAACAACCCCATTTTTATCAATTAGATACTCTTGCTTTCCATAGGGCAATAGCAGAGCTTAAAGATGATGATATTAGTACAAAAACCAAGGGAAATAAAGTTTATAGTAAATTTAATGCTAAAGCCGATGCTTCTGTTTTTTATACCATACCATATGACAAAGGTTGGTCTGCTAGAATAAATGGCAAAAAAGCCAAGCTGAAACAAGCTCAAAATGGCTTTATGACTGTTGATGTTAAAAAGGGATCTGGTAATATTGTTCTCACCTTTATTCCAAATGGATTAATAGAAGGGGTGATAATATCTGCTTTGGGTGTAACATTGTTTATTTGTTATTTCTTTATTAAACAAAATAAAAAGCCTGTCTAAAATAGACAAGGCTTTTTTGTACTCCGGCAGTAGGACTCGAACCTACGACATCATGATTAACAGTCATGCGCTACTACCAACTGAGCTATGCCGGATAAAAAAAATTGCCAATAAATGACAATTCATTATAGTCCGTACGGGATTCGAACCCGTGTTACCGCCGTGAAAAGGCGGTGTCTTAACCCCTTGACCAACGGACCAGAAGCTGTTTTGGAGTAATATCTCCGTAACACTCTTATTATTATATCAGAAGATTTTAGTTTGTCTACACTTTTTTTTGAAAAAATATAAATTTTTTTATTTTGATGTTTAAGTCAGACTACATACTGCTTGAAAGCAAGTCATTGACTAAAAAGGGATTGACAAAAACCCTTTATTTCTGATAGAATAATGGAGTTAAGGTCTCATAGCTCAGCTGGATAGAGCATTCGCCTTCTAAGCGAACGGTCGCAGGTTCGAATCCTGCTGGGATCAAAATAAAAAGCCAAAGATAATCTTTGGCTTTTTTTGTTCCACGTGAAACTCTTTTATTTATGATATGGACTACCTTCTTGAATCATAAATGCTCGATAGACCTGTTCAATTAAAACAAGGCGCATTAACTGATGAGGCAATGTTAATAAGCCAAAACTAATCAACAAATCTGCTCGTTTCTTGATTTCATCAGATAATCCAAGGCTACCTCCAATTATAAAGGTGATGTCTGAGTAACCATTTAAAGTCGTTTGGGCTAAGGTTTGGCTGAATTTTTCTGATGGTAATTGTTTTCCTTCAATAGCTAAGGCAATAACAAAATCTCGTTGACCAATTTTTTTAGAAATTCGTTCTGCTTCTTTCTGCATAATTTTTACATTTTCTGCATAACTTGCTTTATCAGGTGTCTTTTCATCAGGTAATTCAGTCATTTCAAACTGACAAAATCGACCTAGTCTTTTTTGATATTCAGCAATACCATCTTTTAAATACTTTTCTTTTAGTTTTCCAACTGCAATAATTTTTACTTTCATATTCATATTGTAACATGATTTTTTCTTATCTTCTTGACAAGATATAGATATCTTTATTATTCTCGAAAAAGCTTTGATAATATTGATTTATCAATAGTTTGAGACTGTTTTCCACAAGTTGTGAATTTCTTTTCTTTTTCTATATTTTAAGGTATAATTAAGCAGAGTTTTATAAGATAATGAAAAAGGTTGGAGGTAAGCTTGTGTCAAAATTAAAAAGTGTTCTGAAAGTATTTCTTTATTTATTAGCTGGATTTATAGGGGGAGTAATGGCGTTCTTTATCATGAATTCTATTAAACCAACGCAACAATCAGATAATGATAATGTTTCAAAAACAACCAGCACAAGTAAAGTTACCTATAATAATACGACAAGTACTACTAAAGCAGTTAAGAAAGTTCAAGATGCAGTTGTTTCTGTTATCAACTATCAAAAGATAGATACTGCTTCATCTGATAACTACAATAGTCTTTTTGGAGATAGTAGTGAATCTAAACAAACTGATGATGGTTTAGCAATTTTCAGTGAAGGATCTGGAGTTATCTACAAAAAAGATGGTAAAGATGCTTATATCGTTACCAATAATCACGTTATTGATGGTGCAAAACGGATTGAAATTTTACTTGCAGATGGCTCTAAAATCGTAGGTACACTCATCGGTTCAGATACTTATTCAGATTTAGCAGTTGTAAAAGTGTCTTCAGAAAAAATCAAATCAGTTGCTAAATTTGCTGACTCAACAAAAATTAATATTGGAGAAGTTGCCATTGCAATTGGTAGCCCTCTTGGAACAGAATATGCAAACTCAGTTACTGAGGGGATTGTTTCAAGTTTAAGTCGTACTGTTACCTTGAAAAATGAAGAAGGTAAAACCGTTTCAACAAATGCTATCCAAACGGACGCAGCTATTAACCCAGGTAATTCTGGAGGAGCACTTATTAATGTTGAAGGACAAGTAATTGGAATTAACTCAAGTAAAATTTCATCAACAAATGAAGCTGGTGGAGCAGTTGAAGGTATGGGATTTGCAATTCCTTCTAATGATGTTGTCAAAATTATTAATCAACTTGAAGAAAAAGGTGAAGTTATTAGACCAGCCCTTGGTATCTCAATGGTAAATCTTGGTGATCTTTCTACAAGTGCTTTATCGCAATTAAATGTACCTAAAGAAGTTACAAGTGGTATCGTCGTAGCAACTGTTACTGAAGATATGCCTGCTACTGATAAACTTAAACAATATGATATCATTACAGCTATTGACGGTGAAGAAGTTAAAACAACAAGTGATTTACAAAGTGCTCTTTACGGCCATGATATCAATGATGAGGTAAAAATCACCTTCTATCGTGGTAATGAAAAGAAAACTGTTACTGTTAAATTAACTAAAACAACTAAAGATTTAGAAAAATAAGTATCAATCTTATTGACAAGCGATGTTAAATACCTTTACAATATTGTAAAGGTATTTTTCTTGTGAAAGGTAATTATGACTGAACATTTAAAAACAATTCCAATTGCTGATATTGTAGCTAATCCTTATCAACCTCGTTTAAGTTTTGATACTAAAGAATTAATGGAATTGGCTCATTCTATTAAAATGAATGGCTTAATACAACCTATTATAGTAAGAAAATCGGATATCTTTGGTTATGAGTTAATAGCAGGTGAAAGAAGACTGAGAGCTTCACAATTAGCTGGTCTAACTACCATTCCCGCAGTTATCAAAGATATTTCAAATAAAGATAGTATGCATCAAGCGATTGTTGAAAATTTACAACGGTCTAATTTGAATCCAATTGAAGAAGCAAAAGCTTTTCAAAATATACTTGAAAAAGAGGAAATGACCCATGATCAACTAGCGCAGTATATGGGCAAATCTCGTCCGTATATTAGTAATAGTCTAAGACTGCTACAATTACCAAAATCAATTAAGGAAGCCATTGAAAAACATCACATTTCCTCAGGGCATGCGCGTGCATTATTAGCTGTAACCAGTAAAAAAGAGCAAGAAAATTATTTTAAACAAATTATTAGTCAGAATTTGAGTGTTCGACAAACTGAAAATTTAGTAAAAAAGAAAACAAATAAAAAACTAAGTAAAATAGAAAAAGACATTTTTAATCAAGCTATTGAAAATGAGATAGCAAAAAGCCTTGGTTTACCAATCCAATTACATAAAAAAAACGATGGAACTGGTCACATCAAATTAACTTTTTCAAATACTGAAGAATTAAACAGAATTATCAACAAGCTAAAATAAGTTGTTGATAGTCTGTTTTTTTCTTACAGCTTTTTCCACAACTAAAAAGTATTTTAAAACCTTATTAATATTGATTTAATTTAAATATCCACAAGTTGTGGATAACTGTTAAACACATTGTTAATATATTATCCACAGCTTGTGGGTAACTTTAAAAATTAGCTGATAAGACTGTGGAAAACTATTCTATTTTGTGTTAGAATAGTCCTAGTATTTATGACTAGAAAGAAGCTACCATGACAGAAAATGAACAAATTTTTTGGAATCGAATCTTGGAATTAGCTCAAAGCCAATTAAAACAAGCAACATATGAATTTTTTGTTCTAGATGCACGCTTAATAAGTGTTGATAATCAAATTGCGACTATTTATTTAGAACGAATGAAAGAATTATTTTGGGAAAAAAATCTTAAAGATGTTATTCTCACCGCTGGCTTTGAAGTCTATAACCAACAGATATCAGTCCAATATGTTTTTGAAGACAGTTTAGAAAATGAAATTATAACTGAATTACCAGGAAGGATGACACCTAGTAGTCAAACAATATCTAGGTTACCTGCTATTAATCCTGATTTAAATCCCAAATATGGATTTGATAATTTCATTCAAGGTGATGAGAACCGTTGGGCAGTAGCAGCGTCAATTGCTGTTGCTAATACTCCTGGGTCTACTTATAACCCATTGTTTATTTGGGGAGGTCCTGGATTAGGTAAAACTCATTTGTTAAATGCTATTGGTAATTCTGTTTTGCAGGATAACCCGCATGCTCGAGTAAAGTACATATCAGCTGAAAACTTTATTAATGAATTCGTAACTCATATTAGACTTGATAAAATGGATGAATTAAAAGAAGTTTTTAGAAATTTAGACTTACTCCTTATTGATGATATTCAGTCACTTGCTAAAAAGACTTTAGCAGTTACCCAAGAAGAGTTCTTTAATACCTTCAATGCTCTTCATAACAATAATAAACAAATTGTATTAACTAGTGATAGAACTCCTGATCATCTTAATGACTTAGAAGAAAGATTAGTTACGCGTTTTAAATGGGGTTTAACTGTTAATATTACACCTCCTGATTTTGAAACACGGGTCGCTATCTTAACTAATAAAATTCAAGATTATAGTTTTACTTTTCCACAATCAACAATTGAATATTTGGCTGGTCAATTTGATTCGAGTGTTCGTGACCTAGAAGGGGCACTTAAAGACATTAGCTTGGTGGCCAATTTCAAACAAATTGATGTTATCTCTGTTGAGTTGGCTGCGGAAGCTATTCGGGCAAGAAAACAAGATAGTCCAAATAAAATTAGAGTCATTCCAATTGAAACCATTCAAGAGCAAGTTGGCAAGTTTTATGATGTCTCAGTTAAAGAAATTAAGGCTACAAAGCGGACTCAGGACATCGTTTTAGCCAGACAGGTAGCTATGTATCTGGCACGTGAAATGACAGATAATTCCTTACCGAAGATTGGTAAAGAATTTGGTGGTCGTGACCATTCAACTGTTCTTCATGCTTATAATAAAATCAAAAATATGATTGTCGATGATGAAAGTCTCCGGATTGAAATTGAAACAATTAAAAACAAGATTAAATAAGCTTGTGGATAAGTCACTGAAAAGTGACAGACTTATTAACAGTTTATGAACAGGCTTTAAGTCAAAGTATTTCTTATTTCAGCATAGTTTTCCACCTTATACACAAGACCTACTATTACTACTAACTATTATACTTAATAACTAAAGGAGTTTCCATGATTCAATTTTCTATTAATCGTTCCCTTTTTATCCAAGCATTAAATGCAACTAAAAGAGCTATTAGCAGTAAAAATGCTATTCCAATTCTTTCTACTATTAAGATTGAAGTTAACCAAGAAAATATTACATTAACTGGTTCTAACGGACAAATCTCTATTGAAAATACTATTCCTGTAAGTAATGAAAATGCTGGTTTATTAATTTCTTCTACTGGTTCTATTTTGTTAGAAGCAAATTTCTTCATCAATATCATTTCAAGTCTTCCTGATGTTTCTTTAGATTTTAAAGAAATCGAACAACATCAAGTTGTTTTAACTTCTGGTAAATCTGAAATTACCCTTAAAGGAAAGGATGTTGAACAATATCCTCGTTTGCAAGAAGTTTCAACAGATAATCCACTTGTATTAGAAACAAAATTATTAAAATCAATTATTTCTGAGACTGCTTTTGCTGCAAGTTTACAAGAAAGTCGTCCAATTCTGACAGGTGTCCACATTACTTTAAGTAATAACAAAGATTTCAAAGCGGTAGCTACAGATTCTCATCGGATGAGCCAACGTCTCTTATCACTTGAAAAATCAGCTAACAATTTTGACGTTGTCATTCCTAGTAAGTCATTAAGAGAGTTTTCTTCTGTTTTTGGTGATGACATTGAAACTGTAGAAATCTTCTTTTCACCAAGTCAAATTTTATTTAGAAGTGAACAC
Source organism: Streptococcus parauberis NCFD 2020 (assembly GCF_000187935.1). Taxonomy (NCBI): domain Bacteria; kingdom Bacillati; phylum Bacillota; class Bacilli; order Lactobacillales; family Streptococcaceae; genus Streptococcus; species Streptococcus parauberis. The sequence goes on along the minus strand of NZ_AEUT02000001.1, from coordinate 1,969,086 downwards.
ATTTCTTTCTATACAAGACTTTTAGAAGGAAATTACCCTGATACTGATCGTCTTTTGATGAATCAATTTGAAACAGAAGTTGTTTTCAATACGCAATCTCTTCGTCATGCAATGGAACGTGCGCATTTGATTTCTAATGCTACTCAAAATGGAACAGTTAAACTTGAAATTGCAGCTAATGAAGTTACAGCACACGTAAATTCTCCAGAAGTTGGTAAAGTTAATGAAGAATTAGATACTGTTGAAAAATCAGGTAATGATTTAACGATTTCATTTAATCCAACTTATTTGATTGAATCTCTAAAAGCACTTAAAAGTGATACTGTTCGTATTCGTTTCATTTCGCCAGTAAGACCATTTACACTGACACCAGATGATAATCAAGAAGGCTTTATTCAATTAATTACCCCAGTTAGAACTAACTAAAGAAAAACTCCTACTAAGGAGTTTTTTTTGGTATGATAATTACAAAAGAAATCTTTACAAGGGAGTTAAGATGTATCAATTAAATTCTTTAGTAGAAATGAAAAAACCTCATGCATGTATTATTAAGGAAACAGGTAAGAAAGCTAATCTGTGGAAAATTATTCGCCTAGGAGCAGATATTAAGATTCAGTGTACAAATTGTGATCATATTGTTATGCTTAGTCGACATGATTTTGAACGAAAGTTAAAAAAAGTGATGCAACCATAAAAAGCTTGTTTAAATCACTGTTTAATAACGGTTTGCTACTTATGGTTGCTTAAAAAAGTGCTAGATTTTCAAGAGAATACTTATTATGATAGAGTTATCAACAGAAAGGAACATCTATCGATGAATAAGTTTTCAGAGCAGTTAAAACATTTTCGTCTTGAAAAAAATTTTTCACAAGATTATTTGGCAGATCAATTATTTATTTCTAGACAAGCTATTTCAAAATGGGAAAATAATGAAGCATATCCAGATATGACAAATTTAATTAAACTATCTACTATTTTTGAAGTCAGTTTAGATCAATTAATATTGGGGAAAAATCCAGAAAAAACTGTGGAGCGGATTGTTGAGAAGAAGACCCTTAATATTAAATCTCTTATCATAAATTTTTGGTTAATTTTTGGCAATTTATTAGTAGCCATATTTATATTACATGTGGTATATCTTTTTCTTGATTATTTAGGAATAGTTCCTCATTTCTTAGAATAATTATTTTGGTAATTGATAATTTAGTCTGTCATTTGACAGGCTTTTTCTTATATTTTTATGCTATAATAATACTGATTGAAATTTTGAACGGAGATTATTCATTTATGGCTTTAACAGCTGGAATTGTCGGTTTACCTAATGTTGGTAAATCAACTTTATTTAATGCAATTACAAAAGCAGGAGCAGAGGCTGCTAATTATCCTTTTGCAACGATTGATCCTAACGTTGGTATGGTTGAAGTACCTGATGAACGTTTAGATAAATTAACTGAACTGATTACACCTAAAAAAACAGTTCCAACAACTTTTGAATTCACAGATATTGCTGGTATTGTTAAAGGTGCCTCAAAAGGTGAAGGATTAGGTAATAAATTTTTAGCTAACATCCGTGAAGTAGACGCTATTGTTCACGTGGTTCGTGCTTTTGATGACGAAAATGTTATGCGTGAACAAGGTCGTGAGGATGCATTTGTGGATCCTCTTGCGGATATTGATACTATCAATCTAGAACTTATTTTAGCAGATTTAGATTCAATCAATAAACGGTATGCGCGTGTTGAGAAAATGGCCCGTACTCAAAAAGATAAAGAGTCACTTGCTGAATTTAATGTTTTACAAAAAATTAAACCAGTCCTTGAAGATGGTAAATCAGCTCGTACAATTGAATTTAATGAAGAAGAAGCAAAAGTTGTAAAAGGTCTATTCTTATTAACAACTAAACCAGTTCTTTATGTAGCTAATGTGGATGAAAATCGAGTTGCTGATCCAGATGATATTGATTATGTTAAACAAATTCGTGAATTTGCTGAGACTGAAAATGCAGAAGTGGTGGTTATTTCCGCACGCGCAGAGGAAGAGATTTCAGAACTTGATGATGAGGATAAGGCAGAATTTTTAGAAGCTATTGGTCTTACAGAATCGGGTGTGGATAAATTAACACGCGCAGCTTATCATCTATTAGGCTTAGGAACTTACTTTACAGCTGGTGAGAAGGAAGTTCGTGCATGGACATTTAAACGTGGTATTAAAGCTCCACAAGCTGCGGGTATTATTCACTCTGACTTTGAGCGAGGATTTATTCGTGCAGTAACAATGAGTTATGATGATTTAATGGCTTATGGTAGTGAAAAAGCTGTTAAAGAGGCAGGTCGTCTACGTGAAGAAGGAAAAGAATATATTGTTCAAGATGGCGATATTATGGAATTCCGTTTCAATGTGTAATTGATAAAGAAATAAGTCAGAAGGTTGGAAGTTAATTCCAGCCCTTTTGCTATTTATAGAAAGAGTATATTATGGTAAAAATGATTGTTGGTCTAGGAAATATTGGATCAAAATATGATATGACAAAACATAATGTTGGGTTTATGGCAATTGATAGAATTGTTAAAGATTTAAATATTAATTTTTCTGAAGATAAAAATTTTAAAGCTTTAATTGGTTCAAGCTTTCTTAATCAGGAAAAAGTCTATTTTGTTAAACCAACAACTTTTATGAATAATAGTGGTATTGCTGTCAAAGCTCTCCTAACTTATTACAATATTGCCATTGATGATTTAATAGTAATCTATGATGATTTGGATATGGAAGTCGGCAAAATAAGATTCCGTCAAAGAGGATCAGCAGGCGGTCATAATGGGATTAAGTCAATTATTGCTCATATTGGTAGTCAAGAATTTGACCGTATAAAAATTGGAATTGGTCGTCCTCAAAATGGGATGACTGTTATTAATCATGTCTTAGGAAAATTTGATAAAGATGATGCCATTACCATCGACTTAACACTAGATAAAGTTACTGATGCTGTTGATTTCTATTTGAAAGAAGCAGACTTTGAAAAAACTATGCAGAAATATAATGGGTAGCAATGAATATATTAGAATTAGTAAGTAAAAATAAAGCCATTCAATCATGGTTTTCTGGAACTAGAAGTTTAGGTCGACAATTAGTAATGGGCTTATCTGGTTCCAGTAAAGCTCTAGCTATTGCAGCCAATTTTATTGATCAACCAGAAAAAATTGTTATTGTGACAGCAAGTCAAAATGAGAGTGAAAAATTGAGTAGTGATTTAGCTGCCCTTTTGGGAGAAGAAAATATTTTTCAATTTTTTTCTGATGACGCTGCTGCAGCTGAATTTGTTTTTTCTTCTTTGGATAGAGCTATTTCAAGAATTGAAGCAATCAATTTCTTAGTTAATCAAGAACAATCTGGTATTTTAGTAACTAATGTTATTGGATTACGAACTTTATTACCAAATCCAAAGGTCTATCAACATAGTCAATTAACATTTGAAGTAGGTATGGAATATAGCCTCGCTCAATTAGTTAAACAATTGACTAATATTGGTTATCAAAAAGTTTCGCAAGTGATTAATCCAGGTGAATTTAGTCGCCGTGGAGATATTCTTGATATCTATGAAATCACCGAAGAAAACCCCTACCGGATTGAATTTTTTGGTGATGAAGTAGATGGCATTCGACAATTTGATAGTGAGAATCAAAAGTCTATTCTGCAAAAAGAATTAATCACGATTATTCCTGCAAGTGATGTCATTCTTGAGGAAAAAGATTATGCGCGTGGTATTGAAAAGTTAGAAGCTGCAATAAAATTAGTTAATGAAGAAACAAAATCGTATCTCCATGATCTAATTTCTGTTTCAAAAGATGGATACCGTCACAAAGATCTTCGACAATTTTTATCTGTTTTTTATGAAAAGGAATGGACTCTTTTAGATTATATACCAAAAGGGACCCCACTCTTTTTCGATGATTTTCAAAAGATATTAGATAAAAATGCTAAATTTGATTTAGAAGTAGCCAATCTTTTAACTGATCATTTACAACAAGGTAAAGCAATTCCTAGTTTAAATTATTTTGCTGATAACTATCGTGATTTTCGAAATTACAAACCAGCGACATTTTTCTCTAATTTTCATAAAGGTCTTGGAAATATAAAATTTGACAAATTGCATCAGTTGACACAATATGCGATGCAAGAATTCTATAATCAATTCCCACTTTTGGTTGATGAAATAAAAAGGTATCAAAAAGCACAGGCTACTGTACTTGTTCAAGTAGAGTCACAACAAGCCTATGAAAAATTACTAAAAAATCTAGAAGATTATGATTTTACTTTACCTTTAGTTGACATTAATGCTATTGAAACTAAGCAGGTTCAAATGGTTATTGGTCAAATTTCAAGTGGCTTTTATTTTGCTGATGAAAAAATCGCTTTAATTACAGAACATGAAATTTATCATAAACGGATTAAACGTCGTGTTCGTAAATCCAATATTAGTAATGCCGAACGTCTAAAAGATTATAATGAATTAGCTATAGGTGATTATGTTGTTCATAATGTTCATGGGATTGGTAAATTTTTAGGGATTGAAACCATTGAAATTCATGGTGTCCATCGAGATTATGTAACTATTCAATATCAAAATTCAGATCGTATTTCTTTACCAGTCGAACAAATTGAGAGTTTATCAAAATATGTTTCTGCTGATGGCAAAGAACCTAAAATTAATAAACTCAATGATGGTCGTTTTCAAAAAACCAAACAAAAAGTTACTAAACAGGTCGAAGAAATTGCTGATGATTTATTGAAATTATATGCTGAACGAAGTCAGTTAAAAGGCTACCAATTTTCACCAGATGATGAATTACAGGCATCTTTTGAAGATAATTTTGCTTTTGTTGAGACGGATGATCAAATCAGATCAAGTAAAGAAATTAAAAGGGACATGGAAAGTAGTCATCCTATGGACCGCTTACTTGTTGGTGATGTTGGCTTTGGTAAAACTGAGGTTGCCATGCGTGCGGCTTTTAAAGCAGTCAATGATCATAAGCAAGTAGCAATCCTAGTGCCAACTACTGTACTTGCTCAACAACATTATGAAAATTTTAAAGAGCGTTTCGAAGATTATCCAGTTGAAGTTGATGTTTTAAGTCGTTTTAGAAGTAAAAAAGAACAAACAGCAACTTTAGATAGATTAGCTAAAGGGCGTGTGGATATTATTATTGGGACACACCGTCTCCTATCAAAAGATGTTATCTTTTCTGATTTAGGCTTGATCGTCATTGACGAAGAGCAACGTTTTGGTGTTAAACATAAAGAAAAATTAAAAGAGTTAAAAACTAAAGTCGATGTATTAACCTTAACAGCAACGCCTATTCCAAGAACTTTACACATGTCTATGCTTGGTATCCGGGATTTGTCAGTTATTGAGACGCCTCCAACCAATCGTTATCCTGTCCAGACTTATGTGATGGAAACTAATCCTGGGATTGTCCGCGAAGCAATTATTCGAGAAATGGACCGTGGGGGACAAGTTTTCTATGTTTACAATAAGGTTGACACCATCGATAAGAAAGTTGCACAGCTGCAAGAGTTGGTTCCAGAAGCAACAATTGGTTTTGTGCATGGACAAATGAGTGAAATCCAATTGGAAAACACCTTGATTGACTTTATAAGCGGTGATTATGATGTTTTAGTGGCGACGACAATCATTGAGACAGGGGTTGATATTTCAAATGTAAATACTCTCTTTGTCGAAAATGCCGACCATATGGGGCTTTCCACTCTTTATCAGTTGCGTGGTCGCGTTGGCCGTTCCAACAGAATTGCTTACGCTTATTTGATGTATCGTCCAGATAAAGTATTAAGTGAAATTTCAGAGAAACGACTTGAGGCGATTAAAGGCTTTACGGAATTGGGGTCCGGCTTCAAAATTGCCATGCGTGACTTGTCCATTCGAGGAGCAGGTAATATCTTAGGTGCTTCGCAGAGCGGCTTCATTGATTCCGTAGGGTTTGAAATGTACTCACAACTTTTAGAAGATGCTATTGCTAATAGGCAGGGCAAAACAAGTGTTCGTAAAAAAGGGAATGCGGAGATTAATCTACAAATTGATGCCTATTTACCACTTGAATACCTCAGCGATGAGCGTCAAAAAATTGAAATCTATAAACGGATTCGAGAAATTGATAATCGTCAAGATTATACAGAATTACAAGAAGAATTAATTGACCGATTTGGTGAATATCCAGATCAAGTTGCCTATTTATTAGAAATTGGTCTCTTAAAAGCTTTTATGGATCAGGCTTTTGCTGAATTAGTCGAAAGAAAAGATAATCAAGTGACAGTCCGTTTTGAAAAAGCATCACTCAAATACTATATGACACAGGATTATTTTGAAGCTTTATCAAAAACAAGCTTAAAAGCAAGAATCAGTGAAAATAATGGTAAAATTGATATAATTTTTAATGTCAAAAATGTGAAAGATTACAGCATTTTAGAAGAAATGATGTTATTTGGAGAAATGTTAAGTGAAATTAAAAATCGAAAAGAGTCAAAATCTGACCAGTAAATCAAGCTTAGCAATTACCATCAGTGGTTTTTTAGCTAAAATCCTTGCGGCTATTTACCGAGTACCCTATCAAAACCTAGTTGGTGATAGGGGCTTTTATGCTTATCAACAAGTTTATCCTATCTTAGCAATCATAAGTGCTTTAAGTTTGACAGCTTTTCCAAATGTGATTGCTAGTATTTATCAAAAAAGTAAAAAAACAGATTTATATCTGTTATTTAAATTTCAAGTACTATCAAGTCTGATTTTAGCTAGTCTTTTGTTACTTGCTAATCAGACTTTAGCTAGAATTATTGGCAGTATTGAATTGGCACCGAGTATTATCCTAACTGCTTTTGTTTTGTTAACAGTTCCATTCATGTCTTTTTACAGAGGTTTAGCTCAAGCACATGGTGATATGATACCAACTGCCGTTAGTCAGGTGTTGGAACAGAGTGTTCGTGTTATTATCATTATTTTAGCTGCTTTTGCTTATTACCTTTTTGATTGGAATGTCTATTTTACAGCAAATGTAGCAGCTTCAGGTAATTTATTGGCCAGTCTAGCTATATTAGCTTACTTTGTCTGGAAGTCACCAACATCCCTCTTATTCCTCTTCAAAAAGCATAAAACCTCATTTAAGAATTTAGGACAAATTGGTTGGGCTGCGACAGTTTTTATTTTTTTCACCGTCTATCTCTTAATCTTTCAATTTCTTGATGCGTTATTTGTGAAGCAATCATTGCAATCCAGTGGCTTAACATCAATTCAGGCAGAAATTACCAAAGGTATTTATGATCGTGGACAGCCTTTACTACAATTTGGATTGATATTCTCGAGCGCCTTTTTCACTACTTATTTACCTAAATTGTCAAAAAGTTATCATCAAAAAGATGCTAATTATGAAGAAGATAGTCAGACATTCTTTGATTTTATTACTTATCTCAATCTGACTTTAACAGCTGGCTTTATCTTAATTCTTCCGGCGATGAACATGGTTTTATTTGAAGATAAAAAGGGTAGCGTAGCTTTGGAAGTATACTTGCTGATGATTTTATTAGCTAGTCTCATCCAGTATTGCCACCAAAAATTCTTTATTGAAAATCATCAAAAGAGATCTTTCATCATCCTTATGTGTGGTTTGATACTGAAACTGCTTTTAACGCCTATCATGACCTTCCATTTTGGCATCATTGGCGCGTCCTTGTCAGGGGTTATTCCACTTTTTATCATTCTCCTTTTATATATCAAAGTAAGTCGTGTAAGAATTAGAAGTTTAAAAAATATCAGATATTTTCTTGCTTTAAGCTTAATGCTTATTGTTGTGGCAATCAGCCAAGGCTACTTACCACAAGAAGAACGATTAGATAGTCTGTTAAATATCTTTATTTCGACAGGCCTAGGGCTTCTTGTCTTTATTCTGTCCAGTATTAAGCTAAAGGCCTTCAGTCAGAATTTATGGTCCTATCTACCATTTAAGAAAGAAAAGTGATAGAATAAAATGGACTGTGAGGTAAATTATGAGATTAGATAAATATTTAAAAGTATCCCGTATCATCAAACGCCGTCCTGTTGCAAAAGAAGTTGCAGACAAAGGAAGAATTAAGGTTAATGGTGTACTAGCAAAAAGTTCAACAGATTTAAAAATAAATGACCAAGTTGAAATTAGATTTGGTAATAAAATATTAACTGTCCGTGTCTTAGAAATGAAGGATAGCACTAAAAAAGAAGACGCTACCAAAATGTATGACATTATTAAAGAAACAAGGGTAGAAAGCAATGAAGAAGCCTAGTATTGTTCAATTAAATAATCAATACATCCATAGTGAAAAGTTAAAAAAACGTTTTGAAGAAGAAGAAGACAAAAAACGCAATCGATTTATTGGTTGGATTTTAGTGGTAATGATTTTTCTTTTTATTCTTCCAACATTTAATTTGGTAAAAAGTTATGTTGGTTTGGAACAACAAAATCAACAAATTATCAAATTGAAAAAAGAATATAAAGCTTTGGAAAAAAGTACCAAAAAAGAACAAAGTTTTGCAAAGCAATTAAAAGATGACGATTACGTCAGAAAATATGCGCGTGCAAAGTATTATCTATCTAGGGAAGGGGAAAAAATTTATCCTATTCCAGGATTATTACCAAAATAATATGGATGATATGATTAAAAAAATCGAAACATTTTTAGCCTATTCTGATCAAAAATTAGAAGAGTTACATGCTGAAAATCAAAAACTAAAAGAAGATACCTATCAGGAAAATAAATAAGGGAAAGGAGATAAAATGAAGAAATTACTAGCTATTTTTGTAATATTTTTTTTCATGTCTCCAATTCCAATTATTTCTACTGAGAAGACGCTTCACTTAAGTAAAGAAAAAATTTTTCAATTAGGTCAGTCAGTGATTACCAAGGTCACTTATTTTAATTCAATACCTAGTAATCCTAATGTTTTCTCGGAAGTAAATAGTTACAAAGATTTAGAATTAAGTCAATTTGCTAAAGCAATTGTTCCCAATGAAGATTTCAAAATTACAGATTTACTGATTAATGCTAACGGGAAACCCGTCTTTCATTTAACTGATGGTAATTACATTGAAGCTAATAAGCAATTGATTTTTGATGACACCTTAATCAATCAACTAGAAGTCAATCAAGATTTTTGGACACAACCAAATCTTACAGTATATGATCAACCTTATGTTAAGGGAATTCCAGCTTCTAAAAAGACAATTGACAGTTATCAGAAAGTCCATGCTAGTAAGCTAGCACAAACACAACAAGGTAATTATTATTATATTGATGATAAAGGTTGGGTTTCTGCTAGTGGCTTGTCGACCTCAGATAACCGGATGATTAAAGTTCAAGAAATGCTTTCTGAAAAATATAATAAAGATAATTACTCTGTTTTTGTGAAACAGATTAATACACAAGCAAGTGCAGGAATTAATGCTGACAAACAAATGTATGCAGCTAGTATTGCTAAATTAGGAACTTTATATTTTGTTCAGGAAAGAGTCAATAATGGACAATTAAGACTTGATAGCAAATTTAAGTATGTCGATCAAGTCAATCATTTTAATGGTGACTATGATCCTTCAGGTTCCGGTCAAATTAGTAAAAAAGCTGACAATAAAGAATATAGTGTAGATAACTTATTACAAGGTGTTTCCCAGCATTCAGACAATGTGGCTACTAATATTTTAGGATATTATGGTGCTGATAAATATACTTCAAATTTTTCTACCCAAATGCAAGCTTTATCTGGAGCACCATGGGATATGGAAAAACGCAATTTATCTTCACGACAAGCAGCTAGTGTAATGGAAGCTATCTATTATCAAAATGGCAAGATAGTATCTTACTTATCCCATACTGATTTTGATGATCAACGTATTTCTAAAAACATCAAAGTTCCAGTAGCTCATAAAATTGGAGATGCTTATGATTATAAGCATGATGTCGCCATTGTTTATGCTGATTCTCCATTTATCCTTTCTATTTTTACTGATAAGTCAGATTATGATGATTTAAGTAAAATTGCCGATGACGTATACTCTATATTAAAATGACATATCAAAAAATTTATAATTATATCAAAAATAAAGGCTTATTCGACCAACATCAACGGGTATTAATAGCAGTATCTGGTGGAGTAGATTCAATGAATTTACTGCACTTTTTGCATGTTAACCAGAAAAATTTGGAGATTAATATTGCAATTGCACATGTCAATCACAAACAACGTTTGGAATCTGATCAAGAAGAAGCCTATCTCGAATCTTGGGCAAAAAAAAATAATATTCCTTTTTATCAAACAGCTTTTTCAGGTCATTTTAGTGAAAGCAAAGCCCGTGATTTTCGTTATGCTTTTTTTAAGAAAATCATGGAAACTGAAAATTATTCTGCCTTGGTGACAGCTCATCATGCAGACGATCAAGTTGAAACAGTCTTTATGCGTCTGCTCAGAGGAACGAGATTAAGACACCTTTCTTCTATTAAAGAGTGTCAATCTTTTGGAAGTGGTCAACTAATCCGGCCTTTTCTAACCATAGCTAAAGCTGACTTGCCAGATATCTTTCACTTTGAAGATGCTTCTAATCAAACAAATGACTACTTAAGAAATCGGATTAGAAATCAGTATCTTCCGGAACTACGACAGGAAAATCCGCAGTTTGATTTTGCTTTGCGAGATTTAGCTCAAGAATCTCACTTGCTTGTTCAAGCTTTGAAAGATTTAATCTATGCTGATAAACTCAATCAATTTTCGTATTTTTTGGGGAATAGCAGAGCTGTTCAATTTTTTTGTTTTCAAGAATATCTCGAACGCTTTACTGATTTAGTGATCTCAAAAAGTCAATTTGAGGATTTGTTATCATTAGTTAGACGTAAAAAAATTGGGACATATCCGATAAATCAAAGTTATCAATTAGACATTCAAGAAAATCAATTTGTTATTGAAAAATTCAGTCCAAAGACGGAGGGAAATCTCAGTCATGTTCTGATAGAATATGGTACTAGTAATAAGTACAATAATTTTACTTTTACCTTTAGTCCCTTATCTCAAGAACAAGATAGTGTATTTCAAATACCAGTCTATCAGATGACACCAATTACTTTGCGTGGACGACAGGCTGGTGATAAAATTGATTTTGGTCAATTTTCAAAAAAAATCAGAAGACTCTTTATAGATGACAAATTCACTGCTAAAGAGCGAGAAAATGCTATAATTGGATTACAAGATGACCAGATTATATTTGTTATTATTGCTGATAAAACATATTTGAGAAAAGCATCTAAACATGATATAATGTTGGCTAAACTGTATGTTGAAAAATTAGAAAAAAGGTGACATCATGCTGGAGCAAGATATTAAAAGAATCCTCTATTCAGAAGAAGACATTATTAACAAAACAAAAGAACTAGGTCAAAAACTAACTGAAGATTATCAAGGGAAAAATCCTTTAATGGTTGGTGTTTTAAAAGGATCAGTTCCATTTATGGCTGAATTAATGAAGCACATTGATACTCATGTTGAAATTGATTTCATGGTCGTTTCTAGTTATCATGGCGGTACTACAAGTAGTGGTGAAGTTCAAATCTTAAAAGATGTGGACACAAATATTGAAGGTAGAGATATTATCTTTGTCGAAGATATTATTGATACTGGACGTACTTTGAAATATTTACGTGATATGTTTAAATACCGTCAAGCTAATTCAGTAAAAATTGTTACTTTGTTTGACAAACCTGAAGGTCGTGTTGTCGATATCGATGCGGACTATGTTTGTTATGATGTACCAAATGAATTTATTGTAGGATTTGGTTTAGATTACGCGGAAAACTATCGTAATCTACCGTACGTTGGAGTATTAAAAGAAGAAGTCTATACAAAATAGAAAAAGGTCAATTATCACTATATGAAAAATAATAAGAATAACGGATTTGTGAAAAATTCTTTTATTTATATTTTATTGATTGTTGTGGTTATCACAGGTTTTCAATATTATTTAAAAGGAACAAGTACACAAAGCCAACAGATTAGTTATTCAAAGCTAATCAAACAAGTTAAGGCTGGTGATGTTAAAAGCATAACTTATCAACCAAGTGGCAGTATCATCCAAGTTAAGGGTGAATATGATAAGCCAAAAAAAGTAAAATCTGATCCCAATATTTCCTTTTTTGGACCTGGTTCAGCTAGAGAAGTTTCTGAATTTAATGCTTTAGTATTACCTACAGATTCTACACTAAAAGAGGTTACGAGTGCAGCTGATAAATCTGGTACAATAATTACTGTTAAGCCAGAAAGTTCAAGCGGCACTTGGATTTCATTGCTGATGAGTTTCCTACCTATTGTCATTTTCGCTGGTTTTATGATTATGATGATGAATCAAGGTGGCGGTGGCGCTCGTGGTGCAATGAGTTTTGGTAAAAATAAAGCTAAATCACAAAATAAAGACGATGTTAAAGTTCGTTTTACTGATGTAGCAGGAGCAGAGGAAGAAAAACAAGAACTTGTTGAAGTTGTTGATTTTCTTAAAAATCCAAAAAAATATAAAGCTTTGGGTGCTCGTATTCCGTCTGGTGTTCTTTTAGAGGGGCCTCCCGGAACTGGTAAAACTTTACTTGCAAAAGCTGTTGCTGGTGAAGCAGCTGTTCCTTTCTTTAGTATTTCTGGTTCTGACTTCGTTGAAATGTTTGTTGGGGTCGGTGCTAGCCGTGTCCGTTCTCTTTTTGAGGATGCGAAGAAAGCTGAACGTGCAATTATCTTTATTGATGAAATCGATGCTGTTGGTCGTCGTCGCGGAGCTGGTATGGGTGGCGGTAACGATGAACGTGAACAAACTTTGAATCAACTATTGATTGAAATGGATGGATTTGAAGGTAATGAAAGCATCATCGTTATTGCAGCAACTAACCGTAGTGATGTATTAGACCCTGCACTGCTTAGACCAGGTCGTTTTGACAGAAAAGTCTTAGTTGGTCGCCCAGATGTTAAAGGACGCGAAGCAATTCTTAAAGTCCATGCAAAAAATAAACCACTTGATGAAGACGTTAATCTTAAAGTTGTTGCCCAACAAACCCCTGGTTTTGTGGGTGCAGATTTAGAAAACGTTCTGAATGAAGCTGCGCTTGTAGCTGCTCGTCGAAATAAGACGAAAATTGATGCTTCTGATATTGATGAGGCTGAAGATCGTGTTATTGCTGGACCTTCTAAGAAAGATCGTACGATTTCGAAACGCGAACGTGAAATGGTTGCATACCATGAGGCTGGGCATACAATTGTTGGTTTAACATTATCAAATGCGCGTGTTGTTCATAAAGTTACAATTGTTCCTCGTGGTCGTGCGGGTGGTTACATGATTGCCCTTCCTAAAGAAGATCAAATGTTACTATCTAAGGATGACTTAAATGAACAATTAGCTGGTCTTATGGGTGGACGTGTTGCTGAGGAAATTATCTTTAATGCCCAAACTACTGGTGCATCAAATGACTTTGAACAAGCAACTCAAATGGCCCGTGCTATGGTTACTGAATATGGTATGAGTGAAAAACTTGGACCAGTTCAATATGAAGGTAATCATGCTATGATGCCTGGTCAAATGACTACTGAAAAATCATATTCTGCTCAAACAGCACAAATGATTGATGATGAAGTAAGAGAATTATTAAATCAAGCTCGTAATAAAGCAGCCGACATTATTAATGAAAATAGAGAAACTCATAAGTTAATTGCAGAAGCATTATTAAAATATGAAACTCTTGATGCTGCTCAAATTAAATCTATCTATGAAACTGGTAAAATGCCAGAGGATAAAGATGGAGATAATGATGATGTTCATGCATTATCATATGAAGAAATTAAAGATAAAATGATTACTGAAGATGAAAATCCATCATCACAGGAACATTCAACAGAAGAATAGTGAAAAAAGCCATTAGAAAAAGTTTAAAATCCTATTTCAATGGCTTTTATTATGGAATTTACTTTCCTTGTGAGCTGTGATAAACTATTAGAAATCAAGTAAAGAAGGAAAAGAACATGACAATTTTTCGAAAAAAGAATAATAGTGTAAGTAAAACTGAAATGAGAAGGCATTTAAAAGTAAATGACTTGATATTTTTAGGCCTAGGTTCGATGGTTGGAACGGGTATATTTACAATAACAGGTATTGGTGCTGCACAGTATGCAGGACCAGCATTGATGATTTCAATTGTAATTTCAGCACTAGCCATAAGTATTTTAGCTTTATTTTATGCTGAATTTGCTTCTCGTATACCTGCAAATGGTGGAGCTTATAGTTATGTCTATGCAACTTTAGGAGAATTTCCTGCTTGGATAGTAGGCTGGTATATCATAATGGAATTTTTAACTGCAATTTCAAGTGTTGCAGTGGGATGGGGAAGTTATTTAAAAGGCCTTCTTAGTAGTTATGGAATAGTGATTCCTAAGGTGTTAAATGGGACTTTTAATCCCAGTCAAGGAACTTATATTGATATTCTTCCTGTACTTGTTATGCTCGCCGTAATGTCTGTTGTTTTAATGAATAGTAAAACTGCATTAAGATTCAACAGTTTATTAGTAATTCTAAAGTTTTCAGCATTGTTCTTGTTTATAATTGTTGGTATCTTCTTTATTAAACCTGAAAATTGGTCTAATTTTGCACCATTTGGTTTAGGAAAAATTTACGGTGGTCAGTCTGGTATTTTTGCAGGGGCATCAGTTATGTTTTTTGCCTTTTTAGGATTTGAATCAATTTCTATGACTGTTGATGAAGTTAAGGATCCACAAAAAACAATTCCAAAAGGAATTGCTCTATCTTTAATGATAGTAACTGTTCTCTATATAATTGTAACAATGATTTTAACAGGAATTGTTCATTACACCAAACTGAATGTTCCTGATGCAGTTTCGTTTGCTCTTAGAAGTATTGGAATAGGTTGGGCTGCTAACTATGTATCAATTGTTGCAGTTCTAACATTAATCACTGTTTGTATATCAATGACTTTCGCTCTTGCTAGGATTGTGTATTCAATTAGTCGTGATGGCCTCCTACCAAGAAGTCTTAGTAAGATTACAAAGAAAAGCTTTGTTCCAAAAAATGCGACAATTTTAGTTTGTATTTTAGCTATGGTATGTGCAGGTTTAGTTCCATTAGCAAGCTTGGCAGAATTTGTAAATATCTGTACCTTGGCATATTTGATTATAATGTCCATCGCAATTATTAAATTAAGAAAAGATATGGGAAATCCCAAAAAAGGAGAATTTAAAACACCGTTTGTACCTTTTCTTCCTATATTAGCAATTATTATTTGTTTGTCATTCATGAGTCAATATATGAAAGTAACATGGATTGCATTCATTACGACAACGGTTATTGGGACACTAATTTATATCATATACGGTTATAAAAATTCAACAGAAAATAAATAAAAATCCCGATAGGGATTTTTTTGTGAAATCGTTTTGTAAAAAAATGAAATATTAAGAAAAAAGTATTGACAAACTATTGAAATATAGCTATACTTATAAAGCTGTCAAAACAACTCCGAGTCATAGTTTTAAAACAAACAAAAGTAGTAAAAAACTATTGACAAAGGCATTGTGACCTGATAGAATATAATAGTTGTCTCGTAAGAGATAAGAAGACCTTTGAGAACTGAATAAGACAAAAACCAAACGTGCAGGGTGATATGTTTATGCATATTACCTGTCAATTAAGTAACAAAAAAACAATAAATCTGTCAGCGACAGATAAGAATGAGTTAAACATCAAATTAACATATAAATGAGAGTTTGATCCTGGCTCAGGACGAACGCTGGCGGCGTGCCTAATACATGCAAGTAGAACGCTGAAGACTGGTGCTTGCACTAGTCAGATGAGTTGCGAACGGGTGAGTAACGCGTAGGTAACCTACCTTATAGCGGGGGATAACTATTGGAAACGATAGCTAATACCGCATGACAATTAAGTACTCATGTACTAAATTTAAAAGGAGCAATTGCTTCACTATGAGATGGACCTGCGTTGTATTAGCTAGTTGGTGAGGTAACGGCTCACCAAGGCCACGATACATAGCCGACCTGAGAGGGTGATCGGCCACACTGGGACTGAGACACGGCCCAGACTCCTACGGGAGGCAGCAGTAGGGAATCTTCGGCAATGGGGGCAACCCTGACCGAGCAACGCCGCGTGAGTGAAGAAGGTTTTCGGATCGTAAAGCTCTGTTGTTAGAGAAGAACGGTAATGGGAGTGGAAAATCCATTACGTGACGGTAACTAACCAGAAAGGGACGGCTAACTACGTGCCAGCAGCCGCGGTAATACGTAGGTCTCGAGCGTTGTCCGGATTTATTGGGCGTAAAGCGAGCGCAGGCGGTTATTTAAGTCTGAAGTTAAAGGCCGTGGCTCAACCATGGTTCGCTTTGGAAACTGGATAACTTGAGTGCAGAAGGGGAGAGTGGAATTCCATGTGTAGCGGTGAAATGCGTAGATATATGGAGGAACACCGGTGGCGAAAGCGGCTCTCTGGTCTGTAACTGACGCTGAGGCTCGAAAGCGTGGGGAGCAAACAGGATTAGATACCCTGGTAGTCCACGCCGTAAACGATGAGTGCTAGGTGTTAGGCCCTTTCCGGGGCTTAGTGCCGCAGCTAACGCATTAAGCACTCCGCCTGGGGAGTACGACCGCAAGGTTGAAACTCAAAGGAATTGACGGGGGCCCGCACAAGCGGTGGAGCATGTGGTTTAATTCGAAGCAACGCGAAGAACCTTACCAGGTCTTGACATCCCTCTGACCGTCCTAGAGATAGGACTTTCCTTCGGGACAGAGGTGACAGGTGGTGCATGGTTGTCGTCAGCTCGTGTCGTGAGATGTTGGGTTAAGTCCCGCAACGAGCGCAACCCCTATTGTTAGTTGCCATCATTAAGTTGGGCACTCTAGCGAGACTGCCGGTAATAAACCGGAGGAAGGTGGGGATGACGTCAAATCATCATGCCCCTTATGACCTGGGCTACACACGTGCTACAATGGTTGGTACAACGAGTCGCAAGCCGGTGACGGCAAGCTAATCTCTTAAAGCCAATCTCAGTTCGGATTGTAGGCTGCAACTCGCCTACATGAAGTCGGAATCGCTAGTAATCGCGGATCAGCACGCCGCGGTGAATACGTTCCCGGGCCTTGTACACACCGCCCGTCACACCACGAGAGTTTGTAACACCCGAAGTCGGTGAGGTAACCTATTAGGAGCCAGCCGCCTAAGGTGGGATAGATGATTGGGGTGAAGTCGTAACAAGGTAGCCGTATCGGAAGGTGCGGCTGGATCACCTCCTTTCTAAGGAAATGGAAGCACGTTAGGAAAAGTCTTATTTAGTTTTGAGAGGTCTTATTAAAGTAATGAGATAGAAACACCACTAATAATGTAACAACCAGTTTATTAGTTGGGGCCTTAGCTCAGCTGGGAGAGCGCCTGCTTTGCACGCAGGAGGTCAGCGGTTCGATCCCGCTAGGCTCCATTATCTAGGATACAAAGAGATGTTCGGCTTGCCGAAATTTCTTAAGAAATTAATCTCGTGTTCAACTAGATAAGTAGGATAAAAATCCTAACATAGTCCATTGAAAATTGAATATCTATATCAAATTCCACAATTAAGAAATTAATTGTAGAAAAAAGTAACAAGAAATAAACCGAAAAAAAAGATAAACGCGAACATATTAAAAAAAATTAAAAGAAAGGTCGAAAGACTGGAAATAAGGTTAAGTTAATAAGGGCGCACGGTGGATGCCTTGGCACTAGAAGCCGATGAAGGACGTGACTAACGACGAAATGCTTTGGGGAGCTGTAAGTAAGCAAAGATCCAGAGATGTCCGAATGGGGGAACCCGGCATGTAATGCATGTCATCCATGACTGTTAAGGTCATGAGAAGGAAGACGCAGTGAACTGAAACATCTAAGTAGCTGCAGGAAGAGAAAGCAAACGCGATTGCCTTAGTAGCGGCGAGCGAAACGGCAGAAGGGCAAACCGAGGAGTTTACTCCTCGGGGTTGTAGGACTGCGACGTGGGATCAAATACTATAGAAGAATTACCTGGGAAGGTAAGCCAAAGAGAGTAATAGCCTCGTATTTAAAATAGTAAATGACTCTAGCAGTATCCTGAGTACGGCGAGACACGCGAAATCTCGTCGGAATCTGGGAGGACCATCTCCCAACCCTAAATACTCTCTAGTGACCGATAGTGAACCAGTACCGTGAGGGAAAGGTGAAAAGCACCCCGGAAGGGGAGTGAAATAGAACCTGAAACCGTGTGCCTACAACAAGTTCGAGCCCGTTAATGGGTGAGAGCGTGCCTTTTGTAGAATGAACCGGCGAGTTACGATATGATGCGAGGTTAAGTTGAAGAGACGGAGCCGTAGGGAAACCGAGTCTTAATAGGGCGACTTAGTATCATGTTGTAGACCCGAAACCATGTGACCTACCCATGAGCAGGTTGAAGGTGAGGTAAAACTCACTGGAGGACCGAACCAGGGCACGTTGAAAAGTGCTTGGATGACTTGTGGGTAGCGGAGAAATTCCAAACGAACTTGGAGATAGCTGGTTCTCTCCGAAATAGCTTTAGGGCTAGCGTCGATGTTAAGTCTCTTGGAGGTAGAGCACTGTTTGGGTGAGGGGTCCATCCCGGATTACCAATCTCAGATAAACTCCGAATGCCAACGAGATATAATCGGCAGTCAGACTGCGAGTGCTAAGATCCGTAGTCGAAAGGGAAACAGCCCAGACCACCAGCTAAGGTCCCAAAATAATTGTTAAGTGGAAAAGGATGTGGGGTTGCACAGACAACTAGGATGTTAGCTTAGAAGCAGCTATTCATTCAAAGAGTGCGTAATAGCTCACTAGTCGAGTGACCCTGCGCCGAAAATGTACCGGGGCTAAAACAATTTACCGAAGCTGTGGATTACCTTTAGAGGTAATGGTAGGAGAGCGTTCTATGTGTGAAGAAGGTATACCGTGAGGAGTGCTGGAACGCATAGAAGTGAGAATGCCGGTATGAGTAGCGAAAGACAGGTGAGAATCCTGTCCACCGTAAGACTAAGGTTTCCAGGGGAAGGCTCGTCCGCCCTGGGTTAGTCGGGACCTAAGGAGAGACCGAAAGGTGTATTCGATGGCCAACAGGTTGATATTCCTGTACTAGTATGTAAAGTGATGGAGGGACGCAGTAGGCTAACTAAAGCGTGCGAATGGAAGAGCACGTTCAAGCAGTGAGGTGTGGTATGAGTCAAATGCTTATACCTAATACATTGAGCTGTGATGAGGAGCGAAATTAAGTAGCGAAGTTAGTGATGTCACACTGCCAAGAAAAGCTTCTAGCGTTTAATTACATACTACCCGTACCGCAAACCGACACAGGTAGTCGAGGCGAGTAGCCTCAGGTGATCGAGAGAACTCTCGTTAAGGAACTCGGCAAAATGACCCCGTAACTTCGGGAGAAGGGGTGCTGGCGTTAGCGTCAGCCGCAGTGAATAGGCCCAAGCAACTGTTTATCAAAAACACAGCTCTCTGCTAAATCGTAAGATGATGTATAGGGGGTGACGCCTGCCCGGTGCTGGAAGGTTAAGAGGAGTGCTTAGCGTAAGCGAAGGTATGAATTGAAGCCCCAGTAAACGGCGGCCGTAACTATAACGGTCCTAAGGTAGCGAAATTCCTTGTCGGGTAAGTTCCGACCCGCACGAAAGGCGTAATGATTTGGGCACTGTCTCAACGAGAGACTCGGTGAAATTTTAGTACCTGTGAAGATGCAGGTTACCCGCGACAGGACGGAAAGACCCCATGGAGCTTTACTGCAGTTTGATATTGAGTATCTGTACCACATGTACAGGATAGGTAGGAGCCATTGAAGACGGGACGCCAGTTTCGTCTGAGGCAATGTTGGGATACTACCCTTGTGTTATGGCTACTCTAACCCAGATAGGTTAACCCTATCGGAGACAGTGTCTGACGGGCAGTTTGACTGGGGCGGTCGCCTCCTAAAAGGTAACGGAGGCGCCCAAAGGTTCCCTCAGATTGGTTGGAAATCAATCGTAGAGTGTAAAGGTATAAGGGAGCTTGACTGCGAGAGTTACAACTCGAGCAGGGACGAAAGTCGGGCTTAGTGATCCGGTGGTTCCGCATGGAAGGGCCATCGCTCAACGGATAAAAGCTACCCTGGGGATAACAGGCTTATCTCCCCCAAGAGTTCACATCGACGGGGAGGTTTGGCACCTCGATGTCGGCTCGTCGCATCCTGGGGCTGTAGTCGGTCCCAAGGGTTGGGCTGTTCGCCCATTAAAGCGGCACGCGAGCTGGGTTCAGAACGTCGTGAGACAGTTCGGTCCCTATCCGTCGCGGGCGTAGGAAATTTGAGAGGATCTGCTCCTAGTACGAGAGGACCAGAGTGGACTTACCGCTGGTGTACCAGTTGTCTTGCCAAAGGCATCGCTGGGTAGCTATGTAGGGAAGGGATAAGCGCTGAAAGCATCTAAGTGCGAAGCCCCCCTCAAGATGAGATTTCCCATGATTTTATATCAGTAAGAGCCCTGAGAGATGATCAGGTAGATAGGGTTAGAAGTGGAAGTATAGCGATATATGAAGCGGACTAATACTAATAGCTCGAGGACTTATCCTAAGATAAGTATGAACAAATAGTTTATTGACAGTTTTGGTCAAACTTGTTAGAATATAGATATTCAATTTTGAGTGGACTCAAAGTTAAGTGACGATAGCCTAGGAGATACACCTGTACCCATGCCGAACACAGTAGTTAAGCCCTAGAACGCCTGAAGTAGTTGGGGGTTGCCCCCTGTTAGATACGGAAGTCGCTTAGCTTAAAGAATACTCATTGGGAGTTTAGCTCAGCTGGGAGAGCATCTGCCTTACAAGCAGAGGGTCAGCGGTTCGAACCCGTTAACTCCCATAAAGGTCCCGTAGTGTAGCGGTTATCACGTCGCCCTGTCACGGCGAAGATCGCGGGTTCGATTCCCGTCGGGACCGTTGAAATCGATATTAATCTGGTTTCATTTTTAATTGGATTTAGATTCAATTAAGACTCGTTAGCTCAGTTGGTAGAGCAATTGACTTTTAATCAATGGGTCACTGGTTCGAGCCCAGTACGGGTCATCTTAAGCGGGTTTGGCGGAATTGGCAGACGCACCAGATTTAGGATCTGGCGCTTAACGGCGTGGGGGTCCAAGTCCCTTAACCCGCATAAAGATAATAAGCCGGCTTAGCTCAGTTGGTAGAGCATCTGATTTGTAATCAGAGGGTCGCGTGTTCAAATCATGTAGCCGGCATTTTTTTAAATAGTTGCGAACGTAGTTCAGTGGTAGAACATCACCTTGCCAAGGTGGGGGTCGCGGGTTCGAATCCCGTCGTTCGCTTTAGAGGTATAGCCGGGGTGGCGGAACTGGCAGACGCACAGGACTTAAAATCCTGCGATGGTTATCATCGTACCGGTTCGATTCCGGTCCTCGGCATTAATTTAATAAGTAGCACCCTTAGCTCAACTGGATAGAGTACCTGACTACGAATCAGGCGGTTAGAGGTTCGACTCCTCTAGGGTGCATCAATTCGGGAAGTAGCTCAGCTTGGTAGAGTACTTGGTTTGGGACCAAGGTGTCGCAGGTTCGAATCCTGTCTTCCCGATTGATGGCGGTGTAGCTCAGATGGCTAGAGCGTCCGGTTCATACCCGGAAGGTCGGGGGTTCGATCCCCTTCGCCGCTATTATTTTTATGGATTACTTGGACCTTTAGCTCAACTGGTTAGAGCACTCGGCTCATAACCGAGCGGTCGTAGGTTCGAGTCCTACAAGGTCCATAAACATGGAGGATTACCCAAGTCCGGCTGAAGGGAACGGTCTTGAAAACCGTCAGGCGTGTAAAAGCGTGCGTGGGTTCGAATCCCACATCCTCCTTTTTAATATCGCGGGATGGAGCAGTTAGGTAGCTCGTCGGGCTCATAACCCCGAAGGTCGTAGGTTCAAATCCTGCTCCCGCAATAAACATAGATTTGTTGATGGCTCGGTAGCTCAGTTGGTAGAGCAATGGATTGAAGCTCCATGTGTCGGCGGTTCGATTCCGTCTCGCGCCATTATTAGCGGGTGTAGTTTAGTGGTAAAACTACAGCCTTCCAAGCTGTTGTCGCGAGTTCGATTCTCGTCACCCGCTTTATAGTTTTACCCAAGCTATAGGCTTGGGCGCGTAGCTCAGGTGGTTAGAGCGCACGCCTGATAAGCGTGAGGTCGGTGGTTCGAGTCCACTCGTGCCCATTATTATTTTGGAGAATTACTCAAGAGGCTGAAGAGGACGGTTTGCTAAATCGTTAGGTCGGGTAACTGGCGCAAGGGTTCGAATCCCTTATTCTCCGTATTAATAAACGAGAATATCTTATAGATATATCGTTTTTTTTTTATCATTTTTAGGAGGCATCAGTGAATAAGCATAAACTATCAAAATTTTCTTTTGGATGACAACAGTTAGTATATTATTAGCTATTCTGTTTCTTGTATTTTCATCTAAAGTCTCGCCTTATGTCTCATCATATACTAGTAGTGGGTTATCAAAAGTAGATAACATTATTTCAATTCCATTTAACAAAACAAAATCATCTATAGGAAAAGTTCAACATTTATTTAGTACCTATAAGGACAATAGAAGTTTAAAGTTGAAATTAGAAAATGAGTCAACAAATGTAGAACAACTAAAAAGCTTGAAAAGAAAAAATGCTTCTTTGAGGGCACTATTAAATCTAGAAACGAATGCATCTTTTAAAAAAGTAAGTGAAATATTAGTCAGAAATCCGTATAGTTGGTCTGACTCTCTTATTATTAAGGGTGGCAAACAAGATGGAATAAATAATTCCATGACTGTGGTTAATGGTAAGTATTTAATAGGTAGTATTAGTAATATTTCGGACGATAGCTCACATGTTAACTTATTAACAAGTGGAAAAAATTTCAACTTACCAATAAAAATTGTTGGAAAAAAAGAAACTATTTTCGGCAATTTAAAAACTTATAATAAAGAGACAAAGCTAATGGTTGCAAGTGAATTCAATTCTAATGTAACTATATCAACAGGTGATAAAGTTTATACAAGCGGTTTAGATGGAGTTACAGTTCCCGATATTTCAATCGGGAAAGTGAAAAATGAGATTAAAGCCAATGATAAATTGGATCGAAGAATTTATATATCTTTAGGTGCTAATTTTAAACAAATTGATTATTTATATGTATTAGGAAGAGATAACTAAACATGAATAAGTTAAAACTAACTATATATTTTTTATTACTGATTCCAATAATGCTTATTGATCCACATATTTCGGAATTAATTAATACATTTTTTACGAGTGAGACTCACATATCTATCTTCCTATTTTTTATTTTTATCTTTTATTTGTCTCAACAAATTGGATATTTTATAGCATTTCCTTTATCTCTAATATTGGGTATGATTTATGATTATTATTATTTTGATTATTTAGGAATCATGGTTATTGCCTTTCCAGTTTCAATATCATTTTTGTATATTTTTACAAAATATTTGGAAAAAAATTCAAAAATTCAATCCACATTATTGTTTTCGATTTACTTATTTTTAGTTAATTTTATTTGTTTTTTAATAGTTCGATCTCTAGATTTTACAAGCCTTTCATGGACATTTTTTATCACTTACGAATTACTTCCAAGTTTAATTGTGAATATTTTCCTTTTTGTAACAATTAATACATATTTGAACCGATTTATTTATTAATTATTACACAGAACTGTAACACATGCGTAATATTATTTCATGTATTTTCTGATACAATATAATATGTCTTATCGAAAAAGGAGTAGTTTTTTTAAATGAAAAAGAGAATTTTATCAGCCGTTCTTGTAAGTGGTGTTACCCTTGGAGCAGCAACAACTGTCGGAGCAGATGATTTTGATTCAAAAATTGCTGCGCAAGATACGATTATCACAAACTTAAATGCAGAACAAACAGCTGCACAAGAACAAGTAACTGCAATTCAAGGTCAAATTGGTACTTTGCAAACTCAACAAGATAGTTTGGCACTTGAAAATGAAGCACTTCAAGCTAAATCAGCTAAATTAGCAGAAGAAATTCAAGCACTATCTAGTAAAATTGTTGCACGTAACGAAGCCTTGAAAAAACAAGCACGTAGTGCACAAAAAGGAAATACTACAACTAGCTATTTAAATACACTTTTAAACTCTAAAACTGTATCTGATGCTATTAATCGTGTTGTAGCTATTCGCGAAGTTGTTTCTGCGAATGCCAAAATGTTAAATCAACAAAAAGCAGATAAAGTTGCTCTTAATAAAAAGCAAACTGAAAATCAAAATGCAATTAATACTGTAGCTGCTAATATGGAAACTATTTCTGCTAATAAAGTTTCATTAGAAACTCAACAAGCAGATTTAGAAGTCGCTAAATTAGATTTATCAGCTAAAATGGCAACAGCTCAAAATGATAAAGCAACATTGGTTTCTCAAAAACATGAAGCTGAAGTTAAAGCTGCAGAAGCTGCTAAAGCACAAGCTGAAGCACAAGCACAAGCTGAAGCACAAGCTAAAGCACAAGCAGAATCTGTTGCTAAAGCACAAGCTGCTGTAGAAGCACAACAAGCTGCTGAATCTGTTGCACCTGCTCAATCACAAGCACCAGCTGCACAATCAGTTGCACCAGCACAAGCACCAGCTGCACAATCAGCTGCGCCTGCTCAATCACAAGCACCAGCTGCACAATCAGCTGCGCCTGCTCAATCAACAGCACCAGCTGCACAATCAGCTGCACCTGTGCAATCAACAACTGTGTCAACACCAAAAGTATCATATGGAACAGCAAATACATATCCAGTTGGACAATGTACTTGGGGCGTTAAATCAATGGCACCTTGGGTTGGCGACTATTGGGGTAATGGTGGACAATGGGCATCCTCTGCAGCAGCAGCTGGATACAGAATTAGTTCAACACCAGTAGCTGGCGCAGTAGCAGTTTGGGGTGGTGGATATGGACACGTAGCTTTAGTTACATCTGTTCAAAGTTCTTCAAACATCCAAGTTATGGAATCAAATTATAATGGAAATATGTCAATCGGCAACTATCGTGGATGGTTTAATCCAAGTGGTGCTGTATACATCTTACCAAACTAAAAATAATGACCAGCTTCAGCTGGTCTTTTTTTATGAAATCCTAAAATCATTTGAAATATTAAAGCAAAAGGGTTAAAATGGTATAGGATTAAAACTTTGGAGGAAATAATGTCTTATTCGGATTTAAAATTGTTTGCGCTGTCTTCTAACAAAGAACTAGCTGAACGTGTAGCATCATCAATGGGTATTCAAATGGGAAAATCTACAGTTCGTCAGTTTTCTGATGGGGAAATTCAAGTAAACATTGAAGAGTCAATTCGTGGTCATCATGTTTTTATTTTACAATCAACAAGTTCACCAGTAAATGATAACTTGATGGAAATATTAATTATGGTTGATGCACTTAAACGGGCAAGTGCTGAAAAAGTAAGTGTAGTTATGCCTTACTATGGTTATGCACGTCAAGATAGAAAAGCTCGCTCTCGTGAACCGATTACTTCTAAATTAGTCGCTAATATGTTAGAAGTTGCTGGTGTGGATCGTCTTTTAACAGTAGATTTGCATGCTGCTCAAATTCAAGGTTTCTTTGATATCCCAGTAGATCATTTAATGGGTGCACCTCTAATTGCCGAGTACTTTGATCGTCATGACTTAGTTGGAGATGATGTAGTAGTTGTCAGTCCGGACCATGGTGGTGTTACAAGAGCACGTAAATTGGCACAATTCCTTCAAACACCGATTGCAATTATTGATAAACGTCGTAGTGTTGATAAAATGAATACATCTGAAGTTATGAACATTATTGGGAATGTTGCAGGTAAAAAATGTATTCTGATAGATGATATGATTGATACGGCTGGTACGATTTGTCATGCAGCTGACGCACTTGCTGAGGCTGGTGCAACTGAAGTATATGCTTCTTGTACTCACCCTGTTTTATCAGGCCCTGCGATGGATAATATTGAAAAATCAGCGATTAAGAAATTAATTGTTCTTGATACGATTGCAATATCTGAAGAACGTTTAATTGATAAGATTGAAATGATTTCAATCGCTGATTTGATTGCCGATGCAATTATTAGAATTCATGAAAAACGTCCTTTATCACCTCTTTTTGAAATTGAAAAATAAGCAAGGGGTAGTCAATATGACTACTCTTTTTTGAATTCTTTTCAGAAGTGCTATAAAAGTATCAGAATTTTGTGTATAATGGTAGTATTATTTTTTGGGGGAGGTCCCATATGGATTTAAGTGATCGTTTTAATAAGAATTTAGGTAAGATAGAAATTTCTTTGATTCGTCAATTTGATCAATCGATTTCTGATGTACCAGGTATTTTAAAATTAACTTTAGGTGAACCAGATTTTGCAACTCCTGACCATGTCAAAGAAGCAGCCAAAAAAGCTATAGATGACAATCAATCTCATTATACAGGTATGAGTGGTCTTCTTGCATTAAGACAAGCAGCCGCTGATTTCGTTAAAGTGAAATACAATTTGAATTATAAACCTGAAACAGAGGTTATGGTAACTATTGGTGCAACAGAGGCTTTGTCAGCTTCTCTGATGACTATCTTGGAAGAGGAGGATGTTGTTTTACTTCCCGCGCCAGCCTACCCTGGCTATGAACCAATTGTGACACTTGCGGGAGCTAGGATTGTCGAAATAGATACCACTCCAAACAACTTCGTATTAACTCCTGAGGTTTTAGAGGAGGCCCTTATTGCCCAAGGAGATAAAGTAAAAGCTGTATTACTCAACTATCCAACAAATCCCACTGGGATGACCTATTCTAGAGAGCAGATCAAGTCTTTTGCTGAAGTCTTGGCAAAATATAATGTTTTTGTGGTTAGTGATGAAGTTTATTCTGAATTAAATTATACTGATCAAAATCATGTTTCCATTGCAGAGTACCTTCCTGAACAAACTATTTTAGTTAATGGCTTATCTAAATCGCATGCTATGACTGGGTGGCGTATTGGGTTTATCTTTACGCATGAGACGATTGCAGCACAGGTTATCAAGAGTCACCAGTATCTGGTAACTGCTGCCACAACTATGGCTCAATATGCGGGCATTGAAGCATTAACCGTTGGTAAAAATGATACTCAACCAATGAAGGAACAGTATATCAGACGTCGTGATTATATCATTGAAAAGATGACTGAGATGGGCTTTTCGATGATTAAGCCAGATGGTGCTTTTTATATATTTGCTAAAATTCCACAAGGATTTGGTGAAAATGGCTCCTTCAAATTCTGTCAGGAATTAGCGAGACAGCAAGCTCTTGCTTTTATTCCAGGGATTGCTTTTGGTCCATTTGGTGAGGGCTATGTACGTCTGAGCTATGCAGCTAGTATGGAAACAATTGAAACTGCTATGGAACGTTTGAAAGACTATATGACACATTATGGAAACTAGTCAGTCACATGGTATTGTTCTATATAATAAGAACTTTCGAGAAGATGATAAGTTAGTTAAAATCTTCACTGAGCAAGCTGGCAAACGGATGTTTTTTGTTAAGCATGCAGGGAAATCCAAGTTAAGTTCAGTGATTCAGCCCCTAACAGCCGCTGATTTTATCTTAAAATTAAACGACATTGGCTTATCTTATATAGAAGATTATAATCAAGTGGAAACTTATAAAAAAATTAATCAAGATATTTTTACCTTGTCTTATGCCACTTATATTACGGCTTTAACCGATGCAGCTTTAAAAGATAATGAGATTGATGCACAACTCTTTGCCTTTCTTAAAAAGACTTTAGATTTAATGGAAGAGGGTTTAGATTATGAAGTAATGGCTAACATCTTTGAGGTTCAAATATTGGATCGCTTTGGGGTCAGATTAAATTTTCATGATTGTGTCTTTTGTCACCGGACAGGACTGCCTTTTGATTTTTCGCATAAATATTCAGGTGTACTTTGTCCACAGCACTATCATGAAGATATTCACAGAAATCACTTAGATCCAAATGTAGTTTACTTATTAGATCAGTTTCAAGCCATTCACTTTGATGAGTTGAAAGTTATTTCTTTAAAACCGGAAATGAAGGAAAAACTCCGTTTGTTTATTGATGAATTGTATGACGATTATGTCGGAATTCATCTAAAGAGTAAAAAATTTATTGACGACTTGTCCACATGGGGACAAATTATGAAGCCCAGCTCAGAGGATAATTAATTTTGGGAGTTTAGCATATGCTAGGCTCTCTTTTGGTGGGGCTGCGCAGCAATTCCCCATTAGTCTAGATGGTGTCAAACTCCTACAGATTGTGCTATAATAATTACATTGTTTTATCTTAATATGATACGGTAAAAAGGAGCAAGGATGAAAAGAATTGCAGTTGATGCTATGGGTGGCGACAATGCCCCGAAAGCAATTATAGAAGGTGTCAATCAAGCTATTGAAGTTTTTTCAGATATTGAAGTTCAACTTTATGGTGACCAAACTAAGATTAAAGAGTATTTAAAAGAGTCTGATCGAGTGACAATTTTCCATACTGATGAAAAAATCAATTCTGATGATGAGCCCGCTAAGGCAATTAGACGTAAGAAAAATGCCTCAATGGTGTTAGCAGCGCGAGCAGTCAAAGATGGAGAGGCTGATGCAGTTCTCTCAGCCGGTAATACAGGTGCTTTATTAGCCGCAGGTTTATTTGTTGTTGGTAGAATTAAAGGTGTTGATCGTCCAGGCTTATTGTCTACTTTGCCAACCACAAACCAAGCAGGCTTTGATATGTTAGATTTAGGTGCTAATGCTGAAAATACAGCTTCACACCTGCACCAATTTGCTATCTTGGGTTCTTTCTATGCTAAAAATGTCCGTGGACTTGCCAATCCTCGTGTTGGTTTATTAAATAATGGAACTGAAGAAATGAAAGGTGATCCCTTACGTAAGGAAACCTTTGCACTTCTATCAGAAGAAAAAGAAATCAATTTTGTTGGAAACGTTGAAGCACGTGACTTGATGTCAGGTGTTTGTGATGTTGTGGTTGCTGATGGTTTCACGGGAAACGCTGTTTTGAAATCAATTGAAGGAACGGCTAGTGGTATTATGTCACAACTAAAAACATCAATTAAATCAGGTGGTTTTAAGGCTAAACTAGGTGCATTACTGTTAAAAGACAGTTTAAAAGATATGAAAAATTCCTTAGATTACTCTGGCGCCGGTGGTGCCGTACTTTTTGGTTTAAAAGCACCAGTTGTAAAATCACATGGTTCTAGTGACGCGAAATCAATTTTTTATACTATTAAACAAATCCGTACTATGTTGGAAACAGATGTTGTTGGACAATTAGTTGAGGAATTTGCTAAGGAGACACAAACTGATGACGAGAAATGATATTTTAGAAAGACTAACAAGAATCATTCAAGAAATTGAAGCGAATGAATTACCTGAAATTAATGAGTCAACTAATTTTGAAAAAGATTTAGATGCTGATTCAATCAAATTAACAGAATTTATTATTAATGTTGAAGATGATTTCAACATTAGTATCCCAGATGAAGATGCGGAAGATATGAAAACTGTTGGTGATATGATTACATATATTTCTAATCGTTTGAACTAAATTACCAAAGAGGAGCTTATGCTCCTCTTTTTTTATCTAAAAACGAACGTTATATTTATTCTTTTATAATTCATTAATAAAATGTTGAATATGTTGCTGATATATGTTATTCTTTATAAAAAAGCATATGAAAGGCGAACAATTAATGCCAGAAGAACTAATTTATACAGGCAAAGCAAAAGATATCTACTCTACAGAGGATGATAATGTCATAAAGTCTGTGTATAAGGATCAAGCAACAATGTTGAATGGAGCACGGAAAGAAACCATCGAAGGAAAAGGTGTTTTAAATAATAAAATATCATCCCTTATTTTTTCTCGTCTGAATGAGGCTGGAATTGCAACGCATTTTATTAAGCAGGTTTCAGATACGGAACAATTAAACAAGAAGGTAACCATTATTCCTTTAGAAGTGGTTTTACGTAATATAGCTGCGGGTTCTTTTTCAAAACGTTTCAGCATTGAAGAAGGTAGTTCGCTGGCAAATCCTATTATTGAGTTCTACTATAAAAATGATGAACTTGATGATCCTTTTATGAATGATGACCACGTGAAGCTATTAGGCATTGCGACTGCTGAGCAAGTTGACTATATTAAAGAAGAAACTCGTCGTATTAATGAGCTCTTAACGAAATGGTTTAATGCCATTGAGTTACATCTGATTGATTTTAAACTTGAGTTTGGTTTTGACAAGGATGGCAAAATTATTTTGGCTGATGAGTTTTCACCAGATAATTGTCGCTTATGGGATGCCCAAGGAAATCATATGGATAAAGATGTTTTCAGAAGAAATCTTGGTAGTCTAACAGATGTTTATCAAGTTGTTTACGAAAAATTAAAAGCATTAAAATAAGAAGAAATCAGTGATGGATTAGGCTAACTAGTTGCTACGGTCTGTAGGACTATTTGGATTGGAGATAAAATGGATAAACGTATTTTTGTAGAGAAAAAAGAAGATTTTCAGGTAAAGGCAGAGTCACTTGTAAAAGAATTAAATCATAATCTGCAATTAGAAACTTTAAAAGATCTTAGAATCATTCAAGTTTATGATGTTTTCTCAATAGACGAGGGTTTAATTGAAAAAGCTGAAAAACACATTTTTTCAGAACAAGTAACAGATAATCTTTTAGATGGAGCATTTCTCTTAAATGATTTAGACAGTTATTCTTATTTTGCTATCGAATCTCTGCCTGGTCAATTTGATCAACGTGCAGCTAGTTCTCAAGAAGCAATATTATTATTAGGTAGTTCAAGTAAAGTAACAGTTAATACAGCTCAACTTTATCTTGTAAATAAAGATATCGATGAGACAGAATTAACAGCTCTTAAACACTACTTGCTTAACCCAGTTGATTCAAGATTTAAAGATATCACACATGCAATTGCGAAACATAATTTTTCAGAATCTGATAAAACTATTCCAAATCTCGATTTCTTTACTTCATATACTGCTGAGGATTTTAAAGCTTATAAATCAGAGTCTGGTCTTGCCATGGAAGTTGATGATTTACTTTTCATCCAAGATTACTATAAAACAATTGGGCGCGTGCCTACTGAGACAGAACTTAAAGTATTAGATACTTACTGGTCTGACCATTGTCGTCACACGACTTTTGAAACTGAATTAAAGGCTATTGATTTTTCAGAATCTAAATTTCAAAAACAATTACAAGCAACTTATGATAAGTATATCCAAATGCGTAATGAATTGGGTCGTTCAGAAAAACCTGAAACTCTAATGGATATGGCAACTGTCTTTGGACGTTATGAACGTGCTAATGGTCGCCTTGATGATATGGAAGTATCAGATGAGATCAATGCTTGTTCTGTTGAAATCGAAGTCGATGTCAATGGTGTGAAAGAACCCTGGCTTTTGATGTTCAAAAATGAAACACATAATCACCCAACAGAAATTGAACCTTTCGGTGGAGCGGCAACTTGTATCGGAGGGGCTATTCGTGACCCATTATCTGGTCGCTCTTATGTTTATCAAGCTATGCGTATTTCAGGCGCAGGCGACATCACTATGCCAATTGCGGCAACTCGTAAAGGTAAATTACCGCAACAAGTTATTTCAAAAACAGCGGCGCACGGCTATTCTTCATATGGAAACCAAATTGGTTTAGCAACAACTTATGTTAAAGAATACTTCCATCCAGGTTTTGTAGCTAAACGGATGGAACTTGGGGCTGTCGTCGGGGCTGCTCCAAAGGAAAATGTTATTCGTGAAAAACCTGAAGCTGGCGATGTGGTAATCCTCTTAGGTGGAAAAACCGGTCGTGATGGTGTTGGTGGAGCAACTGGCTCTTCAAAAGTGCAAACTGTTGAATCAGTTGAGACAGCTGGTGCAGAAGTTCAAAAAGGTAATGCTATTGAAGAACGAAAGATTCAACGACTCTTCCGCAATAGTCAAGTTACTCGTTTAATTAAAAAATCAAATGACTTTGGAGCTGGTGGTGTTTGTGTTGCCATCGGTGAATTAGCAGATGGTCTGGAAATTGATTTAGATAAAGTTCCATTAAAATATCAAGGATTAAATGGAACAGAGATTGCTATTTCAGAATCTCAAGAACGGATGTCAGTTGTTGTTCGTCCAGAAGATGCTGATCAGTTTATCGAGGAATGTCGTAAAGAAAACATTGATGCTTTGATTGTAGCTGTTGTCACTGAAAAACCAAACTTGGTAATGACTTGGAATGGCCAAACAATTGTTGATATTGAACGCTCTTTCTTAGATACAAATGGAGTACGCGTGGTTGTTGATGCCAAGGTTGTTGATAAAGAAACTACTATTCCTGAGCAACGTCAAACTTCAGAAGCTAACTTAAAAGCAGATACATTAGCTTTACTTGCTGAACTTAATCATAGTTCACAAAAAGGACTTCAAACTATTTTTGACAGTTCGGTTGGTCGTTCAACAGTTAACCATCCTCTAGGCGGTCGCTACCAAATGACACCGACTGAAAGTTCAGTTCAAAAACTACCTGTTCAAAATGGAGTGACGCAAACAGCGTCAGCCATTGCCCAAGGCTATAATCCAGCTATTGCCGAATGGTCTCCTTATCATGGTGCAGCTTATGCTGTGATTGAAGCAACTGCCCGTTTAGTAGCTTCAGGTGCAGAATGGGATAAGGCTCGCTTCTCATATCAAGAGTATTTCCAAAGAATGGATAAGATTGCTGAGAACTTCGGTCAACCTGTTGCAGCACTACTTGGTTCTATTGAAGCCCAAATTCAACTTGGTTTGCCATCAATTGGTGGTAAAGACTCCATGTCAGGTACTTTTGAAGAGCTGACTGTTCCACCAACCCTTGTAGCCTTTGGAGTTACCACAGCTACTGTTGGGAAGGTTCTTTCACCAGAGTTTAAAGCTGTTGGTCAAAACATTTACTACATGCCAGGTCAAGCCATCTCACAAGAAATTGACTTTGAGCTCATCAAAGCCAACTTCACTAAATTTAAAGCAATCCAAGAGCAACATACAATTACTGCAGCCTCAGCTGTTAAGTACGGTGGTCCAATTGAAAGCCTCGCATTGATGAGTTTTGGAAACCAAATTGGTGCAGAAGTGACCTTGTCAGACCTCTCCTTAGGGCTTAATGCGCAGCTTGGAGGTTTTATCTTCACGTCTGCCGACGACATTGCTGGCGCAGAAAAAATTGGTCAAACCACTGCTAACTTTAGCTTAGTGATTAACGGCCAAGAACTAACAGGTGCTAAGCTTCAAAGTGCATTTGAAGGCACACTTGCAAGCATCTATCCGACAGAATTTGAACAAACTTCAAGCCTTGCGGAAGTACCAGCTGTTAACAGCTCTGCAATTATCACAAGAATAGAAAGAATTGACCAACCATTAGTTTACATTCCAGTATTCCCAGGTACCAACTCAGAATATGATTCAGCTAAAGCCTTTGAAAAAGAAGGTGCTAGAGTTAATTTAGTCCCATTTGTAACCTTAAATGAAGAAGCAATTGTAGAGTCAGTTGAAACAATGGTCGCAAATATTGAAGAAGCTAATATCATCTTCTTTGCTGGGGGATTCTCAGCTGCTGATGAACCAGATGGATCTGCTAAATTTATTGTTAACATTCTTTTGAATGCAAAAGTTCGCCAAGCTATTAATGCCTTTATTGCTAATGGTGGTTTGATAATTGGTATCTGTAATGGCTTCCAAGCATTAGTTAAATCAGGTTTACTACCATATGGTAATTTTGATAGTGCAACTGAAACAAGCCCAACACTTTTCTACAACGATGCTAATCAACACGTGGCTAAAATGGTTGAAACACGCATTACCAATACTAACTCACCTTGGTTAAGTGGAGTTAAAGTTGGTGATATCCATGCTATCCCAGTCTCACATGGTGAAGGTAAATTTGTTGTCACCGAAGAAGAATTTAAGGAACTCCGTGATAATGGACAAATCTTCAGTCAATATGTTGACTTCCAAGGAAAACCAAGCATGGATTCTAATTATAATCCAAATGGCTCAGTAAATGCCATCGAAGGGATTACAAGTAAGAACGGACAAATTATTGGGAAAATGGGACATTCAGAACGTTATGAAGATGGTCTCTTCCAAAATATTCCTGGTCAGAAAGATCAATTCTTATTTGCATCAGCCGTTCACTATTTCACAGGTAAATAATAAAATGGGCTTTCGGCCCACGACAAGCTGACCAGAGTGCTGTCCCAAAGAATCATTCTTTTGAGACAGGCACTCTTTAGGTCTTATAACGAGGTAATCATGACATACGAAGAAAAATCTCTTAATGAAGAGTGTGGTGTATTTGGGATTTGGGGCCATCCTCATGCGGCTCAAGTAACCTATTTTGGTCTTCATAGCTTACAACACCGCGGGCAAGAAGGAGCTGGTATTGTTTCCAATGACAATGGTCGCTTACTTCAACACCGTGACACTGGACTTTTATCAGAAGTATTTAGCAACCAAGCCGACCTAGCGAAATTAACAGGTCATGCGGCTATTGGCCATGTCCGTTATGCTACTGCTGGGACAGCTTCTATCAATAATATTCAGCCTTTCCTTTACAATTTCACAGATGAACAATTTGGACTCTGCCATAATGGTAATCTGACCAATGCTTTATCTCTCAAGAAAGAGTTGGAACGAGAAGGAGCTATTTTTAATGCTTCGTCTGATACAGAAATACTAATGCATTTAATCAGACGCAGTCATCACCCAGACTTTATGGGCAAGGTCAAAGAGGCTCTCAATACTGTTAAGGGTGGCTTCGCCTATCTTTTAATGACTGACGACAAGTTAATTGCAGCTTTAGATCCTAATGGCTTCCGCCCACTGTCGATTGGGCAATTACCAAATGGCGCCTGGGTGGTATCAAGCGAGACCTGCGCCTTTGAGGTGATCGGGGCCAAGTGGATTCGTGATGTCATGCCTGGTGAATTAATTATCATTGATGACTCTGGAATCACAGTTGGTAGTTATACCAAAGATACACAACTGGCCATTTGTTCCATGGAATATGTTTATTTTGCAAGACCTGACTCAACAATCTACGGTGTTAATGTCCATACAGCTCGTAAAAATATGGGGCGTCGCTTAGCCCAAGAGTTCAAACATGAGGCAGATATTGTCGTTGGTGTACCTAATTCATCACTTTCAGCAGCCATGGGTTTCGCTGAAGAATCTGGTCTACCAAATGAAATGGGCTTGGTTAAAAATCAATATACTCAGAGAACTTTCATCCAACCAACACAAGAATTGCGTGAACAGGGTGTCCGCATGAAATTATCAGCTGTCTCTGGTGTTGTTAAAGGTAAGCGCGTGGTGATGATTGATGATTCGATTGTTCGTGGAACAACATCACGTAGAATTGTTAATCTGCTTCGTGAAGCTGGAGCGACTGAAGTTCACGTGGCTATTGGTAGCCCAGAACTGAAATATCCATGTTTCTATGGGATTGATATTCAAACCCGTCGTGAGCTGATCTCTGCAAACCATGATGTAGATGAGGTTTGTCAAATCATTGGGGCAGACTCATTGACTTATCTTTCTCTTGATGGGATGATTGATGCCATTGGCTTGGAAACAGATGCACCAAATGGTGGTCTCTGTGTTGCTTACTTTGATGGTAATTACCCAACACCACTTTATGACTATGAAGAAGCTTATCTCAAGAGTCTAGAAGAAAAAGTTAGTTTCCATATTGATAACGTTGCTAAATAGCACAGCTATTTTAAAGAAATGAAAGGAAAAGAAGGTCAAAAATTGGGGCATTAAATCCACTATTTGGCTTTCTAAAATCAATTATTATGACTAAAAATGCTTATGCAAAATCAGGTGTAGACGTTGAAGCAGGCTATGAAGTTGTTGAAAGAATTAAAAAACATGTCGCTCGCACAGAACGTGCAGGTGTGATGGGTGCTCTTGGTGGCTTTGGTGGTATGTTTGATCTTAGCCAGACTGGAGTTAAAGAGCCAGTGCTTATCTCCGGAACTGACGGGGTCGGAACAAAATTAATGCTTGCTATCAAATATAATAAGCATGACACAATTGGTCAAGACTGTGTGGCCATGTGTGTTAATGATATCATTGCTGCAGGGGCAGAACCACTTTATTTCCTTGACTATATCGCAACAGGTAAAAATGAACCAGCTAAATTAGAACAAGTTGTAGCTGGAGTTGCTGAAGGCTGTGTCCAAGCAGGAGCTGGACTAGTTGGTGGTGAAACTGCTGAAATGCCAGGTATGTATGATGAAGATGATTACGATCTTGCGGGCTTTGCCGTTGGTGTTGCTGAAAAATCACAAATTATTGATGGATCAAAAGTAGCCGAAGGTGATGTTCTCTTAGGCTTAGCCTCAAGTGGGATTCATTCTAATGGGTACTCACTCGTGCGTTCTGTCTTCCAAGATTACACTGGTGAAGAAGTCTTACCAGAACTCGAAGGCAAAGTCTTAAAAGATGTTCTCTTAGAACCAACTCGTATCTACGTTAAAGCAGTTTTACCATTAGTTAAGGAGAACTTGGTTAATGGTATTGCTCACATCACGGGTGGTGGTTTTGTAGAAAATGTTCCGCGCATGTTTGCAGATAACTTAGCTGCTGAAATTGAAGAAGACAAGGTGCCAGTTCTACCTATTTTCAAAGCCCTTGAAAAATATGGGGAGATCAAGCATGAAGAAATGTTTGAAATCTTTAATATGGGGATTGGTCTTATGATGGCTGTTAAACCTGAAAATGTTGACCGCATTAAAGAACTTTTGGATGAACCAGTTTATGAAATTGGGCGTATCGTTGCCAAAGAAGATAAGGGTGTTATTATCAAATGACAAAACGTTTAGCAGTTTTTGCCTCTGGGAATGGGTCAAATTTTCAGGTCATTGCAGAGCAGTTTCCCGTAGCCTTTCTGTTTACGGATAAGAGACAGGCTTATGCTGTCGAGCGAGCTAACAACTTAGGCGTGGCGCATTATAGCTTTGAATTGAAAGAATTTGCAAGTAAAGAAGCCTATGAAGAAGCCATCGTGGCTCTGCTTGATGAGCATGAGATTGACTTAATTTGTTTGGCTGGTTACATGAAAATTGTTGGTCCAACCTTGTTAGATGCTTATGAAGGTCGGATTATCAATATTCACCCAGCCTATTTACCTGAATTTCCTGGTGCCCATGGCATTGATGATGCTTGGGATGCTGATGTTGACCAATCAGGTGTAACTATTCATTGGGTCGATAGTGGCGTGGATAGTGGACAAGTGATTAAACAAGTTCGCGTCCCACGTTTACCAGAAGACACTATTGAGACTTTTGAAGCCAGAATCCATGAAATGGAATACCAGCTTTATCCTCAAGTATTGGATAGTTTAGGCGTTGAACGAAAATAGATAGACAAGAGTTAGAGGAGAATAGAATGAAACGTGCACTAATTAGTGTTTCAGATAAAGCGGGCATTGTCGAATTTGCTCAAGCATTAAAAGACTTAGGTTGGGATATTATCTCAACAGGTGGAACAAAAGCTGCTCTTGATGAAGCGGGTCTCGAAACCATTGCCATTGATGATGTGACAGGTTTTCCTGAAATGATGGATGGCCGTGTTAAAACCCTTCATCCTAACATCCACGGTGGTCTTCTAGCTCGCCGTGACTTGGATACTCACCTGACAGCTGCCAAAGAAAATAATATTGAACTGATTGACTTAGTCGTTGTTAACCTTTATCCATTCAAAGAGACAATTATCCGTCCGGATGTGACTTATAGCAAAGCTGTCGAAAACATTGACATCGGTGGTCCATCAATGCTCCGTTCAGCAGCCAAAAACCATGCTAGTGTAACAGTTATTGTCGATCCAGCTGACTACGAGGTAGTACTGAAAGAATTAACTGAGGTTGGTGAAACCAACTACGCAACTCGTCAGCGTTTAGCAGCTAAAGTTTTCCGCCACACGGCAGCATATGATGCCTTGATTGCTGAGTATTTTACAGCTCAAGTTGGAGAAGACAAACCAGAAAAACTGACCTTGACGTATGATTTAAATCAGTCAATGCGTTACGGGGAAAACCCTCAACAAGATGCTGACTTCTACCAAAAAGCCATTCCAACCGATTACTCCATTGCTTCAGCTAAACAATTGAACGGCAAAGAATTGTCCTTTAATAATATTCGTGATGCTGACGCAGCCATCCGTATTATCCGTGACTTCAAAGACCGTCCAACAGTTGTTGCCCTTAAACACATGAATCCATGTGGGATTGGTCAGGCTGATACAATAGAAGAAGCTTGGGACAATGCTTATGAAGCTGATTCTGTTTCTATCTTTGGTGGTATCATTGTTCTGAACAGAGAAGTTGATGCCGCGACAGCTGAGAAGATGCATCCTGTCTTCTTAGAAATAATCATTGCACCAAGTTATTCTGAAGAAGCGCTAACTATTCTTACCAATAAAAAGAAAAATCTGCGTCTCTTGGAATTGCCATTTGATGCTCAAGATGCTAGTCAAGTAGAGCCTGAATTCACTGGTGTTGTTGGTGGTATATTGGTTCAAAACCAAGATGTTGTGGAAGAAAATCCAGACACTTGGGAAGTGGTGACTGAGCGTCAACCAAACGATCAAGAAAAAGAAGCTCTTCTTTTTGCTTGGAAAGCCATTAAATATGTTAAATCAAATGGTATCTTGATTGCCAATGACCACATGACCCTTGGCGTTGGTCCTGGTCAAACAAACCGTGTAGCCTCAGTGCGCATTGCCATCGAACAAGCCAAAGATCGTCTTGAAGGAGCGGCCTTGGCTAGTGATGCCTTCTTTCCATTTGCTGACAACATTGAAGAAATTGCCGCAGCTGGTATCAAGGTCATCGTGCAACCTGGTGGTTCAGTCCGTGACCAAGATTCTATCGACGCTGCCAACAAACATGGCATTGCCATGGTCTTCACTGGCGTACGCCACTTTAGACATTAAAATTAAATAAGTGACCAAAGACCAAGCCTTGGCTTGGTCTTTTTCTTATGCTTTTTTTGCGCGTGCCATAGTTACCCAGGTAGCGCGTGAGCCAATTTGGACCCTGATACCATTTGTTTTCTGATCAATTTGTAGAATTTTGAATTTTCCAGGGATGATAAAGTACTCCCCTGGATTAAGGAATTGATCACCGGCTTTTTGTCCTTGTTGATTGGATTCATCTACAGGGGTTGGGTCAATCCAGTTGAGACTTGTTGGACTGCCACCGGCCAAATCGACACTGGAAATAAGGGAACCATGATGCTGATTCACTTTAAAGACCCCAGGGA
The DNA here is from genome assembly GCF_000187935.1 of Streptococcus parauberis NCFD 2020. Lineage (NCBI taxonomy): Bacteria > Bacillati > Bacillota > Bacilli > Lactobacillales > Streptococcaceae > Streptococcus > Streptococcus parauberis. The sequence goes on along the minus strand of NZ_AEUT02000001.1, from coordinate 1,929,592 downwards.
AAGTGACCTGATCACCCACCTTGAACTGACCTGGCTTTGTTTCTGGGTCTTTCGGTTTTACCGAACTTGCTAATTTCTTTATTGCCACATAACGACGGTTGCCACTTCCTCCTATATAGGAGAGCCATTGGTAGCCCTCTGCAGTCAGCACTCGATCATAGATAACGGATTGACCTTTTTCATAATGAGTTAAGGCATGACTATTTAGTTTGGCTTCAGGGCGAACAGCGGTGCGTTCAGTAAAGTAGTAGGTACCACTAGGTGCTAAGTTGGCTGGTGCGGCGGTAGGCGTTGGGTTACTGTGACTTTGCCCAAGGTCCTTAAAATGAATGTAGCCGCTGACGGCTCCCATAGCAATCGTTCTGCGGTGATACTTCTCTGGCCCTTGGCCAGCATTATAATTGTATTCTTCTAGGGTCACCTGATTGCCATTGACTTCTGCTACCCAGGCCACATGTCCGTAGTCTTGGTGAGAGTAATTGACACCCTTGTCAAACCAAGCAACAGCACCTACTGTTGCTTGCATATCAACGGAATAGCCTTGGCTACGGGCAATGTGGCCCCATGAATCCGCATTACGATAACCTGTTGGTAACGTGAAACCATTAGCCGAACTTAGCCGAAAAGCGACGAAGGATGTACACTGCCTTTTGTACATGCCCCAAGTGTCGGGACCCCAACCCGTCTGCCACTGGCTAGGGTAATTGTCACCGAGAACAGCAGCCTTTGTATTTAGTGTGAAGGGGTTAACTAATTGACTGACAAAAACAGCCAAAACAATGAGTGTTTGAAATTTTTTCATAAGTTTACCTCCTTACCTAAGTTATTCGAAAAAACCTGCCTTTCATGGCAGGTTTTTTAATCTTTTCGCTTTTTAGGAGGAGAGAAAAGCAAAATGGAAAGAAGGCTGATAAAAAGCATGAATGTAGGTTCCAGATAGATTGACAAACCACAAAGTATTTCCAAACAATAGATTAGAGAGAAAATACTACATAAAAGGGTCAGTTGTTTTTTGGTCATAGGTGTTAGCTTAAACCTCCATTTGACTTTATTAAAACAGTATAGCAGAAGGATTGGGTGAGAGCGTGTTTTAATAGTAAATTTGATGTTCAATTTTTAAAGCACAAGTAAAAAAGTTGATTTGACCAGCTTGAAGTAAAAGGATAGTTTAAAATTATTCAGAGAAAATTGGTTTTCTTATTAGATAAATACCTCTTGCTGAAAAGAAAGGAATCAACATGTCATTCTTAAAAAATACTCAAAAAAATTAACAGAATGTTACTTTATCATGGTTGGTATTTATGTCTGTATAAAAAATATTATGGGTCAAGAACCAGTTGTGGTGCATCAAATAGTTATCTCAAGAATCTTTATGGTTTCATTAATTCTTGCTTTATTTTATACCCTGAAAGATAAAAATAGGGAGTAGTATCATGAGAAATTTGAAGAGACAAGATTATATTGATGGAATCTCTGCTTTTATAAAGATGTCATTAGTTACTATTCCAGTGGTAGTGCTCTTTTCTTATCTATTTCACAACTTTTATGGATGCTCCCATTTTCTTTTTATTTTACCTTTGTCCGATATACCATATCTTGTAAAGAGATGTAAGAGTAATGCCTATCTGTCAATCATGCTCATGATGGCTTTGACAAGTCTCAGAGACTTGCTACATATTCCAAATTTTAGAATTTCTATCTGGGTAATATTGGGGAACTTGTTATTATTGGTCATTTTATATTGTGTCAAAAAGTATCTTATTATAATATGTGAGAATAACAATAAAGGTGACTCAAATGAATAAAGATAGACTTTTAGAACAAATTCAGTGGTATTTTCTATCAGTTAGTATTTTTTTAGGGGGAATTTTAATTCACGCTTATTATTATCATGAACTTCCTCTAGTAAATTACATACTCTTTCTAATGATGACCGTTCTTTATTTTCTGGCTGATAGAATTAAAAGCATAAAACAATTTCTAGGTTGGTTAATCATGATATTCATCATGGATTATTTTGTTTGGGAATTGTTGAGAGGTACATTTTTTGAGATAAGATTAAATCTGCTTATTCTACTTAGTCTCTTTGCAATTTGTCTCTTGCTTTTTCTAATCATTTTATGGATTCGAAAATCTCATAAAGAATCAAAGTAAGCTTTCTCTACTATTGTCATTAAAAAGATATACGAATTTTCGTATATCTTTTTAAATTGACGAACATATGTGTTATAATTACTATATAAAATTCGCTTTTATGAGGTGTAGAATGAAATTATTGGTTGTCGGTTCGGGTGGTCGTGAGCATGCTATTGCTAAGAAATTACTAGAATCTAAGGATGTTGAAACAGTCTTCGTTGCTCCAGGTAATGCTGGGATGACGCTTGATGGACTGACTTGTGTAGATATTGCTATTTCCGAACATTCAAAATTAATTGACTTTGCTCAAAAGAATGACATTGCTTGGAGCTTTATTGGTCCAGATGATGCGCTAGCTGCGGGGATTGTTGATGATTTTAACAAGGTTGGTCTGAAAGCTTTTGGTCCAAGTCGTTTGGGCGCAGAGCTTGAGTGGTCAAAAGATTTTGCTAAGGAAATTATGGTTAAGTACCAAGTTCCGACAGCTGCCTATGGCACATTCTCCGATTTCGAAGAAGCAAAGGCTTACATTGAAAAAGAAGGTGCACCGATCGTTGTTAAGGCCGACGGTTTGGCTTTGGGGAAGGGTGTTGTGGTTGCTGAGACGGTGGAAGAAGCTGTTGAAGCGGCGCATGAAATGCTTCTCGACAACAAGTTTGGCGATTCTGGGGCGCGCGTGGTTATTGAAGAATTCCTAGCTGGCGAGGAGTTCTCACTCTTTGCATTTGCTAACGGCGACAAATTTTACATCATGCCAACAGCTCAGGACCATAAACGTGCTTATGATGGAGACAAGGGCCCCAACACAGGTGGTATGGGAGCCTACGCACCGGTTCCACATTTATCACAAACTGTCATTGACCAGTCTGTAGAAACAATCATTAAGCCTGTTCTGGAAGGGATGATTAAAGAAGGTCGTCCTTACCTAGGTATCCTTTATGCTGGTCTTATTTTGACGGCAGATGGTCCGAAAGTGATTGAGTTCAACGCTCGCTTTGGTGATCCAGAGACGCAAATCATCTTGCCTCGCTTGACCTCTGATTTTGCTCAAAACATTTCCGATATTCTTGACGGCAATGAACCTGAGATTACTTGGGTAAATGGCGGTGTAACTCTTGGCGTGGTCGTCGCTTCAAATGGCTATCCACTGGTCTACGACAAAGGTGTGACTCTTCCAGCAAAAACAGAAGGCGAGATTATCACTTATTATGCTGGGGCTAAATTTGACCAAGATGGCAAAGCATTGCTCTCAAACGGCGGTCGTGTTTACATGTTAGTCACCACAGAGAACAGCGTCCAAGCTGCGCAGAGTGTCATCTACAAAGAACTAAAAGAACAAAACACTGATGGTTTGTTCTACCGAAATGACATTGGCAATAAAGCAATAAAATAAGATAAAATGATAAAGATAAGCAACCGAAGGTTGTAGAAACAGATACTTTTTATGTAGTGAAAAGATAAGTAATGATAAAATCATTACTTATCGGGGGAATTTTTGAGACAAAGACTCAAAAATTAGTAATGGAATCACGAAGTGAGTCGCTTACGACCCCACCAATAAAAAGTATCAAAAAAGAAATAATTCAAAAAGGAGAGAAGCATGACACCTCAAATTTCAATCATCATGGGCTCTAAATCAGATTGGGCGACCATGAAAAAAACAGCTGATATCTTGGACCAATTTGGTGTGGCCTATGAGAAGAAAGTTGTTTCTGCTCACCGCACACCAGACCTTATGTTCAAGCATGCCCAAGAAGCGCGTGGTCGTGGCATCAAAATCATTATTGCTGGCGCTGGTGGGGCGGCTCACTTGCCAGGAATGGTAGCTGCTAAGACAAGCTTGCCAGTCATTGGTGTACCTGTAAAATCACGTGCTCTTTCTGGAGTTGATTCTCTCTATTCAATCGTTCAAATGCCAGGCGGCGTGCCGGTGGCAACCATGGCTATTGGGGAGGCGGGAGCAAGCAATGCTGCGCTCTTTGCTCTTCGAATCTTGTCCATTGAAGACAGTAAGATTGCGGATGCGCTAGCTGATTATACAGCAAAACAAGGAAAAATGGCAGAGGAGTCGACTGATGAACTCATCTAAAACTATTGGAATTATTGGTGGTGGCCAGTTGGGTCAGATGATGGCTATTTCGGCTATCTACATGGGTCATAAGGTGGTGACGCTGGATCCGTCGGCGGATTGTCCGGCTTCGCGGGTCAGTGAAATGATTGTGGCGGCTTATGATGATGTGGCTGCGCTCAAAGAATTGGCTGATCGTTGTGACGTCCTCACTTATGAATTTGAAAATGTTGATGCGGATGGTTTGGATGCCGTTATCACAGAGGGACAATTGCCGCAAGGGACTGACCTGCTTCGCATTTCCCAAAACCGTATCACTGAGAAAAACTTTTTGGCTAACAAAGCCGGGGTCAAAGTAGCCCCTTATAAAGTGATTAAGTCGGCTGCTGATTTGGACGAGATTGACTTGTCTAAAAATTATGTCCTTAAGACAGCGACGGGTGGCTATGATGGGCACGGTCAAATTGTCATTAAGTCTGAGGCTGACCTTGCTGCTGCAAGGGAATTAGCTGACGCTTGTGACTGTGTCTTGGAAGAATTTGTGGCTTTTGATTTGGAGGTGTCAGTCATCGTTTCAGGAAACCAGAAAGAATTCACTGTCTTCCCAGTCCAAGAAAATATCCACAGAAATAATATTTTGTCTAAGACAATTGTGCCAGCCCGCATCTCTGAGGAGCTTGCTGAGAAAGCTAAGGCAATGGCCTTGGAAATTGCTAAGCATTTGAACTTGGCTGGGACGCTCTGCGTGGAAATGTTTGCCACACCAGATGATATCTTGGTCAATGAAATTGCACCACGACCACATAATTCAGGCCACTACTCGATTGAAGCCTGTGATTTCTCACAGTTCGACACACATATCCTAGGTGTGCTTGGTCAGCCGCTACCAGCTATCCACTTGCACGCCCCAGCAGTCATGCTCAATGTCTTGGGTCAGCATATGGATGCTGCGCAGCAATTTATTCAAGACAACCCTAGCGCCCACCTGCACCTTTATGGTAAACTAGAAGCAAAGCAGAACCGCAAGATGGGACATGTGACGGTGTTTGGGGATGTGCCAGATGAGGTTGAAGAGTTTGGCAAAGGAATCGATTTTTAGGAGTCTTCTCTAATTTTGATTCGTCCTTGTCTCGTCTTGCCGTACTCGAGTACTGTCTGCGACTTCGACGCCTCGACTGAAAATAAAAGAATGACTCCTACTGAAACGTAAAACGGAGGTGAGTGGTAATGTTGAAAATTATTGTGCATGCTTTTGTTGAAGAAAATAAGGAAAATGCGGTTGTTGAAATTGTTTATGCTTCAGAAAATGGAGTTGCCATTTCAAATAAAATGGAAAATTTAATTAATCAGTTTCCAAATGACTTTTTAGCTATTTACGATTTACCACTGGATACTGATTTGACTCAATTAGGACACTATCCCTCAGTTGCAATTGGGAAAGAAGATTTTTTATAAAATAGAAAGGAAGAAGGGCATCGTATTCACTGAACTGAATACGGGCTACGGACTTCCAATCGACATTGAAGAAAAAGAAAGGAGAGAGGGTGTTTCCGAGTATTTGAACTCGGGCTAAAAGCTTCGGAAAAAAGATAAACTGCCTTGTGTGCAAGCACACTGCGTTAGTTTCCTATTTTTCTTTTGCTTTTGAACGCCCTCTGTATCATAAATTATGTTAGAACGTTATTCACGCCCTGAGATGGCGGAAATTTGGAGTGAAGAAAATAAGTACCGTGCTTGGTTAGAGGTTGAAATTTTGGCTGATGAAGCGTGGGCTGAGTTGGGTGAGATTCCTAAGGAGGATGTGGCTAAAATTCGTGCTAATGCCGATTTTGATGTGGACCGGATTCTTGAGATTGAGAAAGAAACGCGTCATGACGTGGTGGCTTTCACCCGTGCTGTTTCGGAAACACTTGGTGAAGAGCGCAAGTGGGTTCACTACGGGCTGACATCAACAGACGTTGTTGATACTGCCTATGGTTACCTTTACAAACAAGCTAACGACATTATCCGTCGTGATCTTGAAAATTTCACTAACATTGTCGCTGAAAAAGCAAAAGAGCACAAAATGACTATCATGATGGGCCGTACCCACGGTGTCCATGCCGAACCAACCACTTTTGGTCTTAAGTTGGCAACTTGGTACAGCGAGATGAAACGTAATCAAGAGCGTTTTGAACATGCTGCGGCTGGCGTAGAGGCTGGTAAAATCTCTGGCGCGGTCGGCAATTTTGCCAATATCCCTCCATTTGTTGAAGAGTATGTTTGCGGCAAACTTGGCATCCGCCCGCAAGAAATTTCTACACAGGTTCTACCACGTGACCTACATGCCGAATACTTTGCGGTTTTAGCAAGCATCGCAACATCTATCGAACGTATGGCAACTGAAATCCGTGGTTTGCAAAAATCTGAACAACGTGAAGTGGAAGAGTTCTTCGCTAAAGGACAAAAAGGTAGCTCTGCCATGCCACATAAACGTAACCCAATTGGTTCTGAAAACATGACTGGTCTTGCGCGTGTGGTTCGTGGTCACATGATTACTGCTTATGAAAATGTACCATTATGGCATGAACGTGATATCTCACATTCATCTGCTGAACGTATCATTACACCAGATACAACTATTCTTATCAACTACATGCTTAACCGTTTTGGAAATATTGTTAAGAACTTGACAGTCTTCCCAGAAAATATGGTTCGCAACATGGGATCAACATTTGGTTTAATTTTTAGCCAACGTGTGATGTTGAAATTGATTGAAAAAGGGATGACTCGTGAACAAGCTTACGACTTAGTACAACCTAAGACAGCTTATTCATGGGATAACCAAGTTGATTTTAAACCATTACTTGAAGCTGATGAAGAAGTCACATCACGTCTTAATCAAGATGAAATTGATGAACTCTTCAATCCAATTTACTACACACAACGTGTGGATGACATCTTTAACCGTTTAGGATTATAAATCTTTAAAAAAGACCTTCGGGTCTTTTTTATTTTAATAATAGAACTTTTATAATAATATTATTATCAAATTATAAACATGTTATAATGGGAAAAAATAGGTTAAGGGGTCTTTAAATGCCAGAGCTCGGGGATAAAATCAAAGCTATTCGACTGGGAAAAAAGTTAACTAGAGAGTCTATTTGCGGTGATGAGACAGAATTGTCTGTGCGTCAATTGGTACGAATTGAGCAAAATCAATCTCTGCCTACTCTTGCAAAATTAGTTTATCTTGCTAAAGTTCTAGATATTAGACTTGATAAGTTAATTAACCCAAAAACAATTTCAATCCCACATGATTATCTTGCCCTTAAATATCAAATTATCCGGACACCGTTGTATATGAATGATCAAGTTATGGCAATTAGAGAAGGGCAGTTTGATGCTATTTTTGAAAAGTACTATGACTATTTGCCAGATGAAGAAAAACTCATTATTGATTTTTTACAATCTAAATTTGATGTCTATCAAAGTGGAGATGCAAATTTTGGCCGTCCCCTCTTACAAGATTACATCAGACAAATCAGTAAGAAAAAACGCTATCAAATTAATGATATCTTCTTAATTGATCTCTATTTAACCTGTGCGATTGTCAGTTCATTTAAAGCTGAATTTTTTGACTTGGACCTATATCGTCGCTTTCTGTCCAAGTTATTGTTAATGGAGAAGACATTAGCCTTAAGTGATTTATTCTTACTTAATAATGTCCTTTTAACCTGTATTGATGTTGGTATTAGGATAGGTCATTTTGAACTCATTTAACCGGCTTTAAAGGCAAGTCATCGCATTATGTACAAGGTTCAAGATTTCCAACGCCTGCCAATTTACTGCATGCATGCCTGGAAAAATGCTCTTTTTTATACTAAGTCTGTAAAAAGAGGAGAGGATTACTTTCATCAGGCGCAACTATTTGCCAAATTGATTGGTGATAAAAATTTGGAAGGGAAATTAGCTCGTGAATGGCAAAAAAATTTGGCAGAAAGTGAAAAAACATGACATAGATGTCATGTTCAAATAGATCATTTTGACTTATAATAATCAAAAAAAGAAAGGAGAACCTTATGTTCAAAAAACACAAATACCGTATTTTATTTGCCATCATGGCACTTTTGCCCTTGCTAGCAAAAGTGGATCCCAATGATTGGTGGTACATCGGATAACCAAGCTTCCTAAACACTTCCTAATAAAGTCAGAAAAGAGAAAGTCCTACGTGACTTCTCTTTTTTAACTTAAAAAGAAAATGGACAAGTGATTACAGCTGATAAAACTAAAAAAATCATGCTATAATATAAGCATGACTAGAATTTTAGATGAAGAATTAATGGGTGATGAAGCTTTAGTTGAGCGCACCCTTCGTCCTCAATATTTAAGAGAGTATATCGGACAGGATAAGGTGAAAGACCAGCTGACTATTTTTATTGAAGCCGCCAAAATGCGTGATGAATCACTAGACCACGTGCTCTTGTTTGGGCCTCCTGGACTTGGTAAAACAACCATGGCTTTTGTGATTGCTAATGAACTAGGTGTCAACCTCAAGCAAACGTCTGGTCCAGCAATTGAAAAGGCTGGTGATTTGGTAGCTGTTTTGAATGACTTGGAACCAGGAGATGTGCTTTTCATTGATGAAATCCACCGGATGCCAATGGTAGTTGAAGAAGTCCTCTACAGTGCTATGGAAGACTTCTATATTGATATTATGATTGGGGCTGGGGATACAAGCCGTAGTGTCCATTTGGATTTACCACCTTTTACCTTAATTGGAGCAACTACAAGGGCAGGGATGCTCTCTAATCCTTTGCGTGCCCGTTTTGGAATTACTGGACACATGGAATATTACCAAGTTGATGATCTCACAGAAATTGTCGAACGGACAGCTGATATCTTTGAAATGGAAATTGTCCATGAAGCAGCCCATGAATTGGCCCGCCGAAGTCGAGGAACACCTCGTATAGCCAATCGTTTATTGAAGCGCGTGCGCGATTATGCCCAAATTATGGGTGATGGGGTAATTACAGATACTATTACTGACAAAGCTTTAGATATGCTTGATGTTGACCATGAGGGATTGGACTACGTCGATCAGAAAATTTTACGTACGATGATTGAAATGTACAATGGTGGACCTGTTGGTCTTGGGACACTGTCAGTGAATATTGCTGAGGAAAGAGACACAGTTGAAGATATGTATGAACCCTATCTGATTCAAAAGGGCTTTATCATGCGAACACGGACTGGCCGTGTTGCGACAGAGAAAGCATATCGTCATTTGAATTATCCTTACCTTGAAAAATAAAGGAAAAAAGTCTCGGCGTTAGTCGAGACTTTTTGAGAGATTTATGACGATTAAGACAAAGTCAAAATCGGGATAAAGGAATTGTACTTTTTATTTCTTAAACTTTGCTTAAATAAAAAATACTTATTATGAAGTGATATAATATAAGTTTAAAGTAAAAAATTAGGTAGGATTTTGCTAAGTAATTCTAATATTCTGATATAATAAACAAGAGGAGTTTACCATGAAGAAAGTATGTTTTGTATGTTTAGGAAATATATGTCGTTCAACAATGGCGGAATTCGTCATGAAATCATTAGATGACAACGCAGTTATCCATGTTGAAAGCAGAGGAACATCTAATTGGGAACATGGTAATCCAATTCATAGTGGAACTAAAAAGATTTTAAAAAAATATCATATTGACTATAGCAAGCATAAAACCTCGCAACAAATCAACAAAGATGATTTACATCAGTTTGACTATATTATTGGAATGGATTCTGATAATGTCGCAGATTTGTTAGACTTGTCAAATGGTCAATGGGATGATAAAATCCATCTCTTTATAGAAGGTGGCGTACCGGATCCGTGGTACACAGGTGATTTTGAAGAAACTTACTCTTTAGTTACTAAAGGCTGTCAAAATTGGCTAGAACAAATAAGTAGATAGAATAGAAATAGTAAACGAGAAGACATAAATGGAACAGATAAAGCAATTTTTCAAGAGATTTAATATTACACGAGCACAAATCGAAATTTTTTCAGTAATTATCCTCTTGGTTTTAGGTCTATCAGTTTTTATGATTAATCATAAAAGTAAAACTGCCTTAACTTATGATCAAGGACATATCAAATACACTGGTTATGTTATCAACCACCGCATGAATGGTCAAGGAACTCTAGTTTATGCCAATGGTGATAAGTATGAGGGAGATTTTAAACAAGGTGTATTTGAAGGACAAGGGACTTTTACCTCAAGAACAGGCTGGTCTTATAAAGGTGACTTTAAAAAAGGACAAGCAGATGGTAAAGGGACACTCAAAGCAAAAAATAACAAGGTTTACAAAGGGACCTTCAAACAGGGGATATTTCAAAAATGAGAATTAAATGGTTTTCGTTGATACGTGTGACTGGTTTACTACTAGTCTTACTTTATCACTTTTTTAAACACGCTTTTCCAGGTGGTTTTATCGGAGTTGATATTTTCTTTACTTTTTCAGGCTATTTAATTACTGCCTTATTAATCGATGAATATTCTAAGTTCAATGCAATTGATATCATTGGTTTTTACAGAAGACGTTTTTATCGGATTGTGCCACCATTAGTTTTAATGGTTTTATTGACTATTCCGTTTACATTTCTAGTTAAATCAGATTTTGTAGCTAGCATTGGAAGTCAAATTGCAGCAGCCTTAGGATTCACTACCAATTTTTATGAAATACTAACTGGTAGTAGTTATGAAAGCCAGTTTATTCCACATTTATTTGTTCATACCTGGAGTTTAGCAATTGAAGTTCATTTTTATATTTTATGGGGTTTGTTTGTCTGGTTCTTAGGCCGACAAAAATATAATGATAGACAGTTCCGTGGTATTTTGTTTGTGTCATCAAGTACAATCTTTATCATCAGTTTCTTAACAATGTTTATTAGAGCATTCTTTGTTTCTAATTTCTCATTGATTTATTTCTCAAGTATTGCACATGTCTTTCCATTCTTTATTGGTGCCATGTTTGCGACCATTTCTGGAATTAGAGATACAACTGTCCGCTTCCAAAAAAATGTTAAATTATGGCCAATGAAATTTGTTATTGGTTTTATGGCTGGAGCATTTGCCCTCTTGTTGCTCTTGACCTTGTCCTTAGACTTTAACAATATCATAACTTACTTGTTTGGCTTTGTTTTAGCAAGTTTGTTTACTGCTGTGATGGTTTATGCGGCGCGTGTCTTAAATGACCAAACACCGACTATTGAAGAACCGTTTATCATTACTTATATTGCAGATATCAGTTATGGAATGTATCTTTTCCATTGGCCGTTCTATATCATTTTTAGCCAATTAGTGCCTAACTGGTTTGCTGTGATTTTAACACTGATTTTCTCAGTCCTCTTCTCAACCCTTTCTTATTACATCCTCGAACCTTTACTTGTTGGTAAAAAGCCTAATCTTTTTGGCCTTAGTCTTGATCTAGAGAAATATACAAAATGGTTTGCTTTAGCTGGACTTGCTTTACTGTTATTAATGGTTGGTCGTAGTATAGCTGCGCCAAAAGTTGGCAAGTTTGAGACTGAGCTCACAGTTGGTGCTTTACAGCAAAGTCAAAATAGCTTGAACCGGACGCATACTCTTGCAGCTGGAGATGCCAACGCCTTGAGTGATGTTAGCATTATAGGGGACTCTGTTGCCCTTAGATCAAGTGCCGCTTTCTCAAAAATTATGCCATCAGCACAGCTTGATGCCGCAGTAAGCAGAAACTTTAGCCAAGCTTTTGAAATTTACGACAATCGTAAATCGTCTGAGACTTTATCCAAAACAATCGTTTTGGCCGTTGGGGTTAACTCTTTAGATAATTATAAAACGGATTTACAAAGTTTTATCAAAGATCTTCCAAAGGGTCACCGTTTAGTAATTGTCACTCCTTATAATTCGCAAAATTTAGCACAAATTGCTGAAGTCCGTAATTATGAACTCACACTTGCCAAGAAATACTCTTTTGTTAGTATTGCTGATTGGTACAAAGTAGCTGTTGCCACACCAGATATCTGGGAAGGTACTGATGGCGTTCACTACAGTGATGCAGACACTAAAGGGGCTGATCTTTATGTAACAACTATTAAAGATGCAATTGAACGTGTAGCCAAAAAAGAAGCAAAATAAGACCTGAATGGGTCTTTTTTTGTGTACATATAAAAAAGTTTGAAAAAAACTTCACAAAAAATTTGTGAAACTATTTACAAAGTGAAGATTTATGATATAATAATTTTGTAAATAAATTGTGAAACTTTTAACAAACAAGATTTCTAGAGGAGAATAGAATGGTTGAACAAAAAATGACACCGGAACAAAAATTAGCAGATGCACAAGCACACGTTGATGAGCTTGTCCAAAAAGGTCTCGGTGCCTTAGAAGAATTCCGTAAATTAAATCAAGAGCAAGTAGACTATATTGTTGCTAAAGCTTCAGTTGCTGCTTTAGATGCTCACGGTATCTTAGCAATGCATGCTTTTGAAGAAACTGGTCGTGGTGTTTTTGAAGATAAAGCGACTAAAAACTTATTTGCTTGTGAACACGTTGTTAACAACATGCGTCATACAAAAACAGTTGGAATTATTGAAGAAGATGATGTTACAGGTTTGACTATGATTGCTGAACCAGTTGGTGTTATCTGTGGTGTTACACCAACAACAAACCCAACTTCAACAGCTATCTTTAAATCTTTGATTGCTTTGAAAACACGTAATCCAATTGTCTTTGGTTTCCACCCATCGGCTCAAGAATCTTCAGCACACGCAGCACAAATCGTTCGTGACGCTGCGATTGCTGCAGGAGCTCCTGAGAATTGTATCCAATGGATTTCAAAACCTTCTATGGAAGCTACTGGCGCTTTGATGAATCACGATGGTATTGCAACTATTCTTGCAACTGGTGGTAATGCAATGGTTCGTGCAGCATATTCATGTGGTAAACCTGCCCTTGGTGTAGGAGCTGGTAATGTACCTGCTTATGTTGAAAAAACAGCAAATATCCGTCAAGCAGCACATGACATTGTTATGTCTAAATCATTTGATAATGGTATGGTTTGTGCTTCTGAACAAGCAGTTATTATCGATAAAGAAGTTTATGATCAATTTGTTGAAGAATTTAAATCATACAGAACTTACTTTGTAAACAAAAAAGAAAAAGCTCTTCTTGAAGAATTCTGTTTTGGTGCAAAAGCAAACAGCAAAAACTGTGCTGGTGCAAAATTAAATGCTGACATCGTTGGTAAACCAGCTACGTGGATTGCTGAACAAGCTGGCTTCAAAGTTCCAGAAGGCACAAACATCCTGGCTGCTGAATGTGCTGAAGTTGGGGTTAAAGAACCACTTACTCGTGAAAAACTTTCTCCAGTTATTGCAGTTCTTAAATCTGATTCTACAGAAGATGGTCTTAAAAAAGCTCGCCAAATGGTAGAGTTCAATGGACTTGGTCACTCTGCAGCTATTCATACAGCAGACGAAGCTTTAGCTAAACGTTTCGGTACTGAAATGAAAGCTATGCGTATCATTTGGAATTCACCTTCAACTTTTGGTGGTATTGGTGACGTTTACAATGCCTTCATTCCATCATTAACACTTGGATGTGGTTCATATGGACGTAACTCTGTAGGTGATAATGTTAGTGCTATCAACCTCTTGAATATCAAAAAAGTAGGAAGACGTAGAAATAATATGCAATGGTTTAAGGTTCCTTCAAAAACATACTTCGAACGCGACTCTATTCAATACTTACAAAAAGCTCGTGACGTTGAACGTGTCATGATCGTTACTGACCATGCGATGGTTGAGTTAGGCTTCTTGAATAGAGTTATTGAACAACTTGACTTACGTCGTAATAAAGTTGTTTATCAAATCTTCTCAGATGTTGAACCAGATCCAGATATTTCAACAGTAAATAAAGGTACTGAATTAATGCGTGCCTTCAAACCGGATACTATTATTGCACTTGGTGGTGGTTCACCTATGGATGCTGCCAAAGTTATGTGGCTCTTCTATGAACAACCAGAAGTCGATTTCCGTGACCTTGTTCAAAAATTCATGGATATCCGTAAACGTGCCTTCAAATTCCCTGAACTTGGCAAGAAAACAAAATTCATTGCTATTCCAACAACTTCAGGTACAGGTTCAGAAGTAACACCATTTGCGGTTATTTCAGATAAGAAAAATAACCGTAAATACCCAATTGCTGACTACTCATTGACACCAACAATTGCTATTGTAGACCCATCATTAGTTATGTCAGTTCCAGGATTTATTGCTGCTGATACAGGTATGGACGTACTTACTCACGCAACTGAAGCATATGTGTCTCAAATGGCCAATGACTTTACTGATGGTTTAGCTTTACAAGCTATTAAGATTGTTTTTGAAAACTTAGAACGTTCAGTTAAAGATGCGGACTTTGAATCTCGTGAAAAACTACATAATGCCTCAACTATGGCTGGTATGGCTTTCGCCAATGCTTTCCTTGGAATGAGTCATTCAATGGCTCATAAGATTGGTGGGGTTCATCACACTGTTCACGGACGTACAAATGCAATTCTTTTACCATATGTGATCCGTTACAACGGAACTCGTCCTTCTAAAACAGCCACTTGGCCTAAATACAATTACTGGAAAGCTGATGAAAAATTCCAAGATATTGCTAGATTATTAGGTCTTCCAGCTTCAACTCCAGAAGAAGCAGTTGCATCATATGCTAAAGCTGTTTATGATCTTGGTGTTGCAGTAGGAATCAAGATGAATTTCAAAGATCAAGGTATCGATGAAAAAGAATGGAAAGATAGCCTTCATGAAATTGCTCTACTTGCTTATGAAGATCAATGTTCACCAGCTAACCCACGTTTACCGTTGGTTGCCGATATGGAAGAAATCATGTCTGATGCTTACTATGGTTACGAAGAACGCCCAGGTCGTTTAAAATAAAACCTGACATGTTACTGTAATGCGAAGAAATGCTCTCTTGGTTCTCCTCCTTGAGAGTATTTCTGTGAAAAAGTGCTGAAAAATAAGGATAAATAATCTAAATTGGGTTTACAAATTAGCCTTTGAGGCGTATAATGAACCTGACAAAAAAAGTTAGTTTCTTAGGGGGTAAGAAAATCATGGCAGAACGCTTTTATGACCTACTTGCACATGTTTGGATCGGTATTGCCGGTACAGATTCACGTTGGGTTAGATAAGCTAAGAAGTACCAGAAGGCAATCTGGTACTTTTTTTATTTGGTAAGGAAATCGTTAAAAAAATATGATGTAATTATTAAAAAGTAGGTACACTCCTCTTTCTCTCTCCTAAGAATTAATTACTACTTTTCCAGCTTCCCCCATTTGCTGGTTTTTTTGTGTCCACTACAACAAATGGCAGTTATAGCGGAATTAAAAAAAGAGTTCTCCTGAACTCGTGCATTCCCCTAAAATTATTACGTTTTTTAATACGTAGTAAATAAAATGTTGGTGAGTGAAGGATATATATCATTATTAAATATACTTATTTTATACGTGATTTGACATTGATACAATTTGACGTGAATACAACGGCGGAATATGGTACAATATCAAAAAGACTTTCAAAGGTAGGAAAAGATATGGGACTCGTTTATCAATCAACTCGTGATGCGGAGAATAAAGTCAGTGCAAGTCAAGCTATTTTATCTGGCTTAGCTTCAGATGGTGGTCTCTTTACGCCAATTAGTATGCCAGAGGTTAATTTAGATTTTGATCAACTGCAATCAGCATCATATCAAGAAATTGCCAAACTTATTTTGTCTGCCTTCTTCGATGATTTTAGTGAGGAAGAATTGGACTATTGTATTCAGTCCGCCTATGATCAAAAGTTTGACACGGCCAAAATTGCGCCTTTGGTTTCTTTGTCTGATTACCATAATTTAGAGCTCTTTCACGGGTCGACTATTGCCTTTAAAGATATGGCCTTGTCAATCTTGCCATATTTATTAACAACAGCTGCTAAGAAGCAGGGCGTTGATAATAAAATTGTTATTTTGACAGCTACTTCTGGGGATACTGGGAAGGCTGCTATGGCTGGCTTTGCCGATGTACCTGGAACAGAAATCATTGTTTTTTATCCTAAGTATGGGGTCAGCAAGATTCAAGAGTTGCAGATGACGACGCAACTTGGGGACAATACACACGTTATTGCTATTGATGGCAATTTTGATGATGCGCAATCGGATGTGAAACGAATGTTTAATGATGCTGACTTGGCAAAAAAATTGGCTGACCAAGGGATGCAATTATCTTCTGCTAATTCGATGAATATTGGACGTTTGGTTCCACAGGTTGTTTATTATATCTATGCTTATGCTCAGTTAGTTAAAGAGGGCTCAATTACTGCCGGTGACCAAATCAATATTACGGTTCCGACTGGTAATTTTGGGAATATTTTGGCGGCTTACTATGCTAAGCAAATTGGTCTGCCTGTTCATAAATTAATTTGTGCATCAAATGAGAATAATGTTTTAACAGATTTCTTTACAACTCACCTATACAATAAAAATCGTGATTTCAAAGTGACAAGTAGTCCGTCTATGGATATTTTGGTGTCTTCTAATTTAGAACGTTTAATTTTCCATCTGCTGGGAGATGACTCTGAGGCAACTCGTCAATTAATGACGTCTCTGACTGAGCAAGGGTCTTATCAACTGCAGGCTAAGGATGCTCAGATTTTTGAACTTTTCACCTCTGGTTATGCGACAGAAGAAGAGACAAAAGCAGAAATCAAGGCTATTTTTGAGTCTGATAACTATGTGATTGATCCGCATACGGCTGTGGCATCGGCAGTTTACCGTCGTTACCGTCAGGAGTCGGGTGATCAGCACCAAACGATCATTGCTTCGACAGCTAGTCCTTATAAGTTCCCACAAGTAGTTGTTGATGCGATTCAAGGGAAAAGTTGTGAGGATGATTTCCAAGCAGTTGAATTGCTAGAAGACATTTCTGGTGTGGCTATTCCAAAAGCTGTTCAGGATTTATATCAAGCTTCTGTTCGTCATGAAACGATGGTTAGCCATCTGGACATGCAAGATGCTGTAGAAAAGTATTTAGGAGTATAGATGAGGGGGCCTTTGGTCTCCTTTATTGATGGAATTATGCAAAATGAAAATCGTCGCAACATTTTAAATATCGCCCTGCCCGCTATGGCGGAAAATTTTTTGCAGATGTTAATGGGCTTTGTAGATAATTATTTAGTTGCCCAAGTGTCCTTAGTGGCTGTTTCGGGTGTATCCTTGGCTAATAACCTAATCACGGTTTATCAGGCGCTTTTCATTGCCCTCGGTTCGGCAGTTTCCAGCTTGCTGGCGCGAAGTCTGGGTAAAAAGGATCAACTGCAGTCACAAAAACTAATGGCGGACGCCATTACATTGACCCTAGTGGTGTCTCTGGCTTTGGGGATTCTGACAGTTCTTGCTAAGTCTTGGCTTTTAACTTTATTTGGGGCGGAGGCGCAGGTGGTAGCTGTTGGGGGATCTTATCTTTCTGTTGTTGGTGGGTTGGTGAGCAGCTTGGCAATGATGACGAGCTTGGGAGCCATCTTGAGAGCGACCGGACAGACTCGGATTCCAATGTGGGTAAGTCTCTTTGCCAATTTGCTCAATGGGCTCATGTCGGCAAGTTCCGTTTTTCTTTTTCATTGGGGTGTTGTGGGTGTCGCCTGGTCGACGGTGCTAGCGCGGCTGATTGGGATCTTACTATTACTGTATTTTCTCCCTGTCAGAATTATCATCTCTAATATGAATTTTCGTATGAATCTGGAAATTCTAGGTCTGGCTATGCCGAGTGCTGGTGAACGGTTGATGATGAGACTTGGCGACTTGCTGATAATGACTATTATAGTGAGTTATGGAACTTCTGTTTATGCTGGGAACGCTATTGGTGAGACAATCTCGCAATTTACTTATATGCCTGGGATGGCAGTAGCTACAGCAACGATTATAGGTGTTGCTGGTCTTTTGGGTAAAGAAAATCCGATAGAAGTAAATAAATATATTAAGGAAGCATTCATGCTTTCTACTATATTAATGTTAATATTTAGTATCCTAATCTATATTTCTGGAAATTGGTTGTCAGGCCAATTTACCACAAATGTTATCGCGATTAAATCAAGTTTAGTTGTTCTTTTGTTTTCTTTACTTGGAACACCCTTTACTTCAGGCACATTGATCTACACAGCAGTCTGGCAAGGATTAGGGAATGCGAAAATTCCCTTTTATGCTACGACACTTGGGATGTGGATCATCAGAATACTAGGAGGATTTATCTTAGGAAGTGTAATAGGACTCGGTTTATCAGGTGTCTGGATTGCAACTGTTTTGGATAATATGACACGTTTTCTTCTATTAAAAAGCTTATATAAAAAATACAAAAAGTTATGAGATGAAAATCATAACTTTTTTTGAAAAAATTTTAAAAAAGACTTGCAAGGTAAGAAGCTTTTTGTTATTATATTATGGTGCTGTAAAAATACAGCTATAGCTATGATACGAGAGGTTGCGACACGCTCGGTTGCATTGCCACGCAACACGTGTTGGTTTTCTCGAGGAGCTAGCCTATTATCGTAAATAGACGAGAGGAGAAAAGATGGCAAATAAAAAAATCCGTATCCGTTTGAAAGCGTACGAACACCGTACACTTGATACAGCGGCAGAAAAAATCGTTGAAACTGCAACGCGTACAGGTGCTACTGTAGCGGGGCCAGTTCCACTTCCGACAGAACGTAGTCTTTACACAATTATTCGTGCGACTCATAAATATAAAGATTCTCGCGAACAATTTGAAATGCGTACTCACAAACGTCTTATTGACATTGTGAATCCTACACAAAAGACTGTTGACGCTCTAATGAAATTGGACTTACCAAGTGGTGTCAACGTAGAAATCAAACTTTAATCCGATTTCTCGCTGAGCACAAAAAACGCTCGTAAAAAACTTTTTTGAGCACAAAAAACGCTCATTAAAAACTTTTTGAAATAATATAAGAAAAGGAAATATTTTCTCATGACAAAAGGAATCTTAGGGAAAAAAGTGGGAATGACTCAAATCTTCACTGAAACTGGTGAATTTATCCCTGTTACTGTCATCGAAGCAGCTGCAAATGTTGTGCTTCAAGTAAAAACTATCGAAACAGATGGTTATGAAGCAGTTCAAGTTGGTTTTGACGACAAACGCGAAATTTTGAGTAACAAACCTGCCAAAGGCCATGTAGCTAAAGCTAACACTGCTCCTAAGCGCTTCATCCGTGAATTCAAAAACATTGAAGGCTTAGAAGTTGGCTCAGAAATTACTGTTGATACATTCGTAGCTGGAGATATCGTTGATGTAACGGGTACTTCAAAAGGTAAAGGTTTCCAAGGTGTTATTAAACGCCACGGTCAATCACGCGGTCCTATGGCCCATGGTTCTCGTTACCACCGTCGTCCAGGTTCAATGGGACCTGTAGCGCCTAACCGTGTTTTCAAAAATAAACACTTGGCAGGACGTATGGGTGGAAACCGTGTAACAATTCAAAATCTTGAAATTGTACAAGTTATCCCAGAGAAAAACGCTATCCTTATCAAAGGTAACGTACCAGGTGCTAAGAAATCTCTTATCACTATCAAATCAGCAGTAAAAGCTGCTAAATAATAAGAAAGGAGAAAACAGTTAAAATGGCAAACGTAAAACTATTTGACCAAACTGGTAAAGAAGTTAGTTCAGTTGAATTAAACGAAGCTATCTTCGGTATCGAACCAAACGAATCAGTTGTTTTTGATGTTGTAATCAGCCAACGTGCTAGCCTTCGCCAAGGTACTCATGCGGTTAAAAATCGTTCAGCAGTATCAGGTGGCGGACGTAAACCATGGCGTCAAAAAGGAACTGGACGTGCTCGTCAAGGTTCTATTCGCTCACCACAATGGCGTGGTGGTGGTGTTGTCTTCGGACCAACTCCTCGTTCATACGGATACAAACTTCCACAAAAAGTTCGTCGCCTAGCTTTGAAATCAGTTTACTCAGCTAAAGTTGCTGACGAAAAATTTGTAGCTGTAGAAAGCCTTTCATTTGCAGCACCAAAAACTGCTGAATTTGCAAAAGTTCTTTCAGCGCTAAGCATCGATTCAAAAGTACTTGTTATCGTTGAAGAAGGAAATGAATTTGCAGCATTATCTGCTCGTAACCTTCCAAACGTTAAAGTTGCAACTGCAACAACTGCAAGTGTTCTTGATATTGTAAATAGCGATAAACTTCTTGTTACTAAAGAAGCAATCTCTACAATTGAGGAGGTTCTTGCATAATGAATTTGTACGACGTAATTAAAAAACCAGTCATTACTGAAAAATCAATGATTGCCCTTGAAGAAGGAAAATACACATTTGAAGTTGACACTCGTGCGCACAAACTGTTAATCAAACAAGCTATTGAAGCTGCGTTTGAAGGTGTTAAAGTTGCAAACGTAAACACTGTTAACGTTAAACCCAAAGCTAAACGCGTTGGTCGTTACACAGGTTTCACTTCAAAAACTAAAAAAGCTATCGTCACTCTTACAGCTGATTCAAAAGCAATCGAGTTGTTCGCAGCAGAAGCTGAATAATCTAAGGAGGAAATAACGTGGGTATTAAAGTTTATAAACCAACGACAAATGGCCGTCGTAACATGACTTCTTTGGATTTTGCTGAAATTACAACAAGCACACCTGAGAAATCATTGCTTGTTTCTCTTAAAAACAAAGCTGGTCGTAACAACAACGGTCGTATCACTGTACGTCACCAAGGTGGCGGACATAAACGTCATTACCGTGTAATTGACTTCAAACGTAACAAAGATGCGGTTGAAGCAGTTGTTAAAACAATTGAATATGATCCAAACCGTACCGCTAACATTGCATTAGTTCACTATACTGATGGTGTTAAAGCGTATATCATTGCACCTAAAGGTCTTGAAGTAGGTCAACGCATCGTTTCTGGTGTTGATGCTGATATCAAAATTGGTAATGCACTTCCACTTGCTAACATCCCTGTTGGTACAGTTGTTCACAACATCGAGTTGAAACCTGGTAAAGGTGGAGAACTTGTTCGTGCTGCTGGTGCATCTGCTCAAGTATTAGGTTCAGAAGGTAAGTATGTACTTGTTCGTCTTCAATCAGGCGAAGTTCGTATGATTCTTGGAACTTGCCGTGCAACAATTGGTTCAGTTGGTAACGAACAACAATCACTTGTTAATATTGGTAAAGCTGGACGTAACCGTTGGAAAGGTATCCGCCCAACAGTTCGTGGTTCTGTAATGAACCCTAACGATCACCCACACGGTGGTGGTGAAGGTAAAGCTCCAGTTGGTCGTAAATCACCATCAACTCCATGGGGTAAACCAGCTCTTGGACTTAAAACTCGTAATAAGAAAGCTAAATCTGACAAACTTATTATCCGTCGTCGTAACGCTAAATAATAAACAGATAAGTTAACTTATCATCCGCCAACTCGGTAGTTGTCTAGCAACAGGCCGTTGTGGTACATCATTTAAAGGAGAAAACTACATAATGGGACGTAGTCTTAAAAAAGGACCTTTCGTCGATGAGCATTTAATGAAAAAAGTTGAAGCTCAATCGAGTAACGAAAAGAAAAAAGTAATCAAAACTTGGTCACGTCGTTCAACGATTTTCCCAAGTTTCATTGGTTATACAATCGCAGTTTATGATGGACGTAAACATGTACCTGTTTACATCCAAGAAGACATGGTAGGTCACAAACTTGGTGAATTTGCACCAACTCGTACTTACAAAGGTCACGCATCAGACGACAAGAAAACACGTCGTTAATAGGAGGAGGACACAATGGCAGAAATTACTTCAGCTAAAGCAATGGCTCGTACAGTGCGTGTTTCACCTCGTAAAACACGTTTAGTACTTGATCTTATCCGTGGTAAGAACGTTGCTGACGCAATCGCAATCTTAAAATTCACTCCAAACAAAGCAGCTCGTGTTATTGAGAAAACTCTTAACTCAGCTATTGCAAATGCAGAAAACAACTTTGGTTTGGAAAAAGCTAACTTGGTAGTATCTGAAACATTCGCAAACGAAGGGCCAACAATGAAACGTTTCCGTCCACGTGCGAAAGGTTCAGCTTCACCAATAAACAAAAGAACAACTCACGTAACAGTAGTTGTTGCAGAAAAATAAGGAGGTAAAATCGTGGGTCAAAAAGTACATCCAATTGGTATGCGTGTCGGAATCATCCGTGACTGGGACGCGAAATGGTATGCTGAAAAAGAATACGCGGATTACCTTCATGAAGATCTTGCAATCCGTAAATTCATTCAAAAAGAATTAGCAGAAGCTTCAGTTTCAACTATTGAAATTGAACGTGCTATTAATAAAGTTATTGTTTCACTACATACTGCTAAACCAGGTATGGTTATTGGTAAAGGTGGAGCAAACGTTGACGCTTTACGCGGACAACTTAACAAATTAACTGGGAAACAAGTACACATCAACATTATTGAAATCAAATCACCAGATCTTGATGCTCACCTTGTTGGTGAAAACATTGCTCGTCAACTTGAGCAACGTGTTGCTTTCCGTCGTGCACAAAAACAAGCTATTCAACGTACAATGCGTGCTGGAGCTAAAGGGATTAAAACTCAAGTTTCAGGTCGTTTGAACGGTGCTGATATCGCTCGTGCAGAAGGCTATTCAGAAGGGACTGTCCCTCTACATACGCTTCGTGCAGATATCGACTACGCTTGGGAAGAAGCAGACACTACATATGGTAAACTTGGTGTTAAAGTTTGGATTTATCGTGGTGAAGTTCTTCCAACTCGTAAAAACACTAAAGGAGGCAAATAACATATGTTAGTACCTAAACGTGTTAAACACCGTCGTGAATTCCGTGGGAAAATGCGCGGTGAAGCTAAAGGTGGAAAAGAAGTATCATTCGGTGAATACGGTCTTCAAGCTACAACTAGCTCATGGATCACAAACCGCCAAATCGAAGCTGCTCGTATCGCTATGACTCGTTACATGAAACGTGGTGGTCAAGTTTGGATTAAAATCTTCCCTCACAAATCTTATACTGCTAAAGCTATCGGGGTTCGTATGGGTTCTGGTAAAGGTGCTCCTGAAGGTTGGGTATCACCTGTTAAACGTGGTAAAGTAATGTTTGAAATCGCTGGTGTATCTGAAGAAGTTGCACGTGAAGCATTCCGTCTTGCTGGACACAAATTACCAGTTAAAGTTAAATTCGTTAAACGCGAAGCAGAATAAGGAGAAGACATGAAACTTGAAGAAATCAAAAAGTTCGTTGCTGAGCTTCGTGGCTTGTCTCAGGAAGAGCTTGCTAAAAAAGAAAACGAACTCAAAAAAGAACTTTTCGACCTTCGTTTCCAAGCTGCAGCAGGTCAACTTGATCAAACTGCTCGTTTGAACGAAGTTAAAAAACAAATTGCACGTATCAAAACTGTGCAATCTGAAATGAAATAATAGATTGGGAAAGGAGAAATTCAAATTATGGAACGTAATCAACGTAAAACACTTTATGGACGCGTAGTGTCTGATAAAATGGACAAAACAATTACAGTTATAGTTGAAACTAAACGTAACCACCCAGTCTATGGTAAGCGTATCAACTATTCTAAAAAATACAAAGCTCATGATGAAAACAATATTGCTAGAGAAGGCGATATGGTTCGTATCATGGAAACACGTCCACTTTCAGCTACAAAACGTTTCCGTCTTGTAGAAGTTGTGGAAAAAGCTGTTATTATCTAATCAAACTAAAAGGAGAAAATTGAAATGATTCAACAAGAAACTCGCTTGAAAGTTGCTGATAATAGCGGTGCCCGTGAGATCTTGACTATCAAAGTACTTGGTGGTTCAGGACGTAAATTCGCTAACATCGGTGACGTAATCGTTGCTTCTGTTAAACAAGCTACTCCTGGTGGAGCAGTTAAAAAAGGTGATGTAGTGAAAGCTGTTATTGTTCGTACTAAAACTGGTGCCCGCCGTCCTGACGGTTCATACATCAAATTTGACGACAATGCTGCAGTTATTATCCGTGACGATAAAACTCCTCGCGGAACTCGTATCTTCGGCCCAGTTGCACGTGAATTACGTGAAGCTGGATACATGAAGATCGTATCACTTGCACCAGAAGTACTTTAATTTAAAGTAAAAACAAACTAAGTCCCCTAGGTTTACCTAGGGTGCCCATAGTGGGCGTAAGAAAAATAGGAGAAATACTAGAATGTTTGTAAAAAAAGGCGACAAAGTTCGCGTTATTGCAGGTAAAGATAAAGGAACTGAAGCAGTAGTTCTTAAAGCTTTACCAAAAGCTAACAAAGTTGTTGTAGAAGGTGTTGGTATGATTAAAAAACACCAAAAACCTAATACAGAAAACCCTCAAGGTGCTATCGTAGAAAAAGAAGCCCCAATCCATGTATCAAATGTACAAGTACTTGATAAAAATGGTGTCGCAGGTCGCGTAGGTTATAAAGTTGTTGACGGCAAAAAAGTTCGTTACAGCAAAAAATCTGGCGAAGTATTAGATTAATCACGAAGGAAAGGAGAAGCATAATGGCAAATCGTTTAAAAGAAAAATATACTAACGAAGTAATTCCTGCGTTGTCAGAGAAATTCAATTACACTACAGTTATGGCTGTGCCTAAAGTTGAGAAAATCGTTCTTAACATGGGTGTTGGTGATGCTGTTTCAAACGCAAAAAACCTAGAAAAAGCTGCTGCTGAGCTAGAACTTATCTCAGGTCAAAAACCACTTATTACTAAAGCTAAGAAATCAATCGCTGGCTTCCGTCTTCGTGAAGGTGTTGCGATCGGTGCGAAAGTTACACTTCGCGGCGAACGTATGTACGAATTCTTAGACAAATTAGTTAGCGTTTCACTTCCTCGTGTACGTGATTTCCACGGTGTTCCAACAAAATCTTTTGATGGACGTGGTAACTACACTCTTGGTGTGAAAGAACAACTTATCTTCCCAGAAATCAATTTCGATGATGTTGATAAAGTACGTGGTCTTGATATTGTAATCGTCACTACTGCAAATACTGACGAAGAATCACGTGAATTGCTTAAAGGCCTTGGAATGCCTTTTGCAAAATAATAGGGGGTAAATAAATTGGCTAAAAAATCTATGATTGCTAAGAACAAACGTCCTGCGAAACACTCTACGCAAGCTTATACACGCTGTGAAAAATGTGGACGCCCACATTCAGTTTACCGCAAATTTAAACTTTGCCGTGTTTGCTTCCGTGAGTTGGCTTACAAAGGTCAAATCCCAGGTGTTGTTAAAGCTTCTTGGTAAAAAAACACAATGAAGAAACTTTTCTCTGCTATAATTGAGAAAAGTGAAACATTATTTCCGGTATGAGTTATTCTCATACCACACCGCCTTCGGGCGCAATAACTAGCAAGTGATTATTCAAACTACTAGTAAAAGGAGAAATCAAAAATGGTTATGACTGACCCAATTGCAGACTTTTTAACACGTATTCGTAATGCTAACCAAGTAAAACACGAAATGTTAGAAGTACCTGCATCAAACATCAAAAAAGGGATTGCTGACATCCTTGTACGTGAAGGTTTTGTTAAAAACGTTGAAGTTATCGAAGATGACAAACAAGGAATCATCCGTGTTTTCCTTAAATATGGTCAAAACGGTGAACGCGTTATTACTAACTTAAAACGTATCTCAAAACCAGGCCTTCGTGTTTACACAAAACGTGAAGATGTTCCTAAAGTTCTTAACGGACTAGGAATCGCAATTATTTCAACTTCAGAAGGTCTTTTGACTGATAAAGAAGCTCGCCAAAAAAATGTTGGTGGAGAAGTGATTGCATACGTTTGGTAATTTAAAGATACTAAGAGTGTCATGGGCAAAGTGAAAATAGGAAATCTGGCGAAGAGTATTTATACTTTAGGAAGATTATCTTTTTCACACAGGCCATACCTCGAGTTCAATTCAACTAAAATATTGAATAGAGCATATTAAATTCCAAATCACCCCGTGAAAACTAGTCGCATAGCGACTTGACAATCTAACAGGAGAAAATAAACATGTCACGTATTGGTAATAAAGTAATTACTATGCCTGCAGGTGTTGAAATTAGCAATGACAACAACGTTGTTACTGTTAAAGGCCCTAAAGGCGAACTCACTCGTGAGTTCAATAAAAATATTGAAATCAAAATCGAAGGTTCTGAAATTACACTTTCACGTCCTAACGATTCAAAAGAAATGAAAACAATTCATGGTACAACTCGTGCAAACTTGAATAACATGGTTGTTGGTGTTTTTGAAGGTTTCAAAAAAGATCTTGAAATGAAGGGTGTCGGTTACCGTGCTCAACTTCAAGGTACAAAACTTGTCCTTTCAGTAGGTAAATCTCACCAAGATGAAGTTGAAGCACCAGAAGGGATTACATTCACTCTTGCTAACCCAACTTCTATTTCAGTTGCCGGAATTAATAAAGAAGTTGTTGGTCAAACAGCTGCTTATATCCGTAGCTTACGTTCACCAGAACCTTATAAAGGTAAAGGTATTCGTTATGTTGGTGAATACGTACGCCTTAAAGAAGGTAAAACTGGTAAATAATAGATTCATCATGTATCTTGAGAAGTTAAGATACATAGTCTATTATTTTCCGAATGTAACAGATAAAACTTAAATTTTAAGAGGTGAATATTGTGATTTCAAAACCAGATAAAAACAAAACCCGCCAAAAACGCCATCGTCGCGTACGCGGTAAACTCTCTGGAACTGCAGAACGCCCACGTTTGAACGTTTTTCGTTCTAATACAGGCATCTACGCTCAAGTTATTGATGACGTAGCGGGTGTAACGCTCGCAAGCGCATCAACTCTTGATAAAGACGTTTCAAAAGGTACAAAAACTGAACAAGCCGTTGTAGTCGGCAAACTTGTTGCTGAACGTGCAGTGGCTAAAGGTATTTCTGAAGTGGTGTTTGACCGCGGTGGATATCTATATCACGGACGTATCAAAGCTTTGGCTGATGCAGCTCGTGAAAACGGATTGAAATTCTAAAAGGGAGGACACAAAATAATGGCATTTAAAGATAATGCAGTTGAACTTGAAGAGCGTGTCGTTTCGATCAACCGTGTTACAAAAGTTGTAAAAGGTGGACGTCGTCTTCGTTTTGCTGCTCTTGTAGTAGTTGGTGATGGAAATGGACGTGTAGGATTCGGTACAGGTAAAGCTCAAGAAGTACCAGAAGCTATTCGTAAAGCTGTTGAAGCAGCTAAGAAAAACATGATTGAAGTACCAATGGTTGGCACAACAATTCCCCACGAAGTATTTACTAACTTCGGTGGAGCAAAAGTATTGTTGAAACCAGCTGTAGAAGGTTCTGGAGTTGCCGCTGGTGGTGCGGTTCGTGCCGTCATCGAATTAGCAGGTATTGCTGATATTACTTCAAAATCTCTTGGTTCAAATACTCCAATCAACATTGTTCGTGCAACTGTTGAAGGGTTAAAACAACTTAAACGTGCAGAAGACGTTGCCGCTTTACGTGGTGTTTCTGTATCTGACTTAGCTTAAGAAAGGGGATAACAATGGCTCAAATTAAAATTACTTTGACTAAGTCTCCAATCGGACGTAAGCCAGAGCAACGTAAAACAGTTGCTGCTCTTGGACTTGGTAAATTAAATTCTTCAGTTGTTAAAGAAGATAATGCTGCTATTCTTGGAATGGTTAATGCTATCAGTCACTTAGTAACTGTTGAAGAAGTTAAATAATAAATAAGCAGACAGGTTGGGTTCTACCAGCTCCTGCTAATACTTTTTAAGTCGCAAGCTTTTAGCTTGTGACTTAAAGTTAATTTTATGTATAGGCGAGTTTCTATGGGGAGTCCTTTCCCCTCATAGAGGCGCTAGCAATTTACAAATAAGGAGAAAAAATGAAACTTCATGAATTAAAAGCTACTGAAGGATCACGTAAAGTACGTAACCGTGTTGGACGTGGGTCATCATCAGGTAACGGTAAAACATCTGGTCGCGGACAAAAAGGTCAAAACTCTCGTAGTGGTGGCGGAGTTCGTTTAGGTTTTGAAGGTGGACAAACACCATTGTTCCGTCGCATGCCAAAACGTGGATTCTCAAACATCAACGCTAAAGAGTACGCTCTTGTTAATCTTGATCAATTAAACGTTTTTGAAGACGGTACTGAAGTAACTCCAGTTATGCTTAAAGAAGCTGGAATCGTTCGTGCTGAAAAATCAGGCGTTAAAGTTCTTGGTAACGGCGAATTGACTAAAAAATTGACTGTTAAAGCAGCTAAATTCTCAAAATCTGCTGAAGCAGCAATTACTGCTAAGGGTGGTTCAATCGAAGTCATCTAATGAGGGGTAACTCATTATGTTCTTAAAAATACTAAAAGACGCACTGAAAATAAAGACTGTTAGAACTAAAGTTTTCTTTACAATCTTTATAATCCTTGTCTTCCGAATCGGAACGCACATAACAGTTCCAGGAGTCAATGCAAAAAGTTTAGAGCAGTTGAGTGAACTTCCTTTTCTAAATATGTTGAACCTTGTCAGTGGTAATGCAATGAGAAACTTTTCAGTTTTCTCTATGGGTGTGAGTCCGTACATTACTGCATCTATCGTTGTTCAATTATTACAAATGGATATCCTACCAAAATTTGTCGAGTGGGGAAAACAAGGTGAGGTTGGCCGTCGCAAGTTAAATCAAGCGACTCGCTATATATCACTTTTTCTTGCATTCGTGCAATCGATTGGTATCACAGCAGGGTTCAATACCTTGTCTAGTGTTGCTCTAGTTAATACACCAAATATCAAAACTTATTTGCTAATTGGTGCTTTGCTGACAACTGGTAGTGTTATTGTAACCTGGCTTGGAGAACAGATTACAGATAAAGGATTTGGTAACGGTGTTTCAATGATTATCTTTGCAGGTATCATTTCATCTATTCCAAATGCAATTGCAACAATTCACGAAGATTACTTTGTTAATGTTCGTCCTGGCGAGATTAACATGTCTTACATTATTGTAGGATTAATTATCTTAGCGGTTCTTGCTATTGTTTTCTTTACAACATATGTTCAACAAGCGGAATATAAAATTCCAATCCAATATACAAAACTTGTTCAGGGTGCACCTACAAGTTCTTACCTTCCTTTAAAAGTCAATCCAGCAGGCGTTATTCCCGTTATCTTTGCTAGCTCGATTACGACTATTCCAAGTACGATTATACCGTTCTTCCAAAATGGTAAAGATATCCCTTGGTTAACTAAACTACAAGAAGTTTTAAACTATCAAACACCAACAGGTATGATGGTTTATGCATTTTTGATTATCTTGTTCTCATTCTTCTATACCTTTGTCCAAGTAAATCCTGAGAAAACAGCTGAAAATCTACAGAAGAACTCGTCTTATATTCCAAGTGTGAGACCAGGACGTGAAACAGAACTATATATGTCATCATTGCTCAAAAAACTTGCTACAATCGGTTCAGTTTTCCTTGCTTTTATCTCTCTTGTGCCAATCGCTGCGCAACAAGGACTTAATCTTTCATCTAGTATTGCACTAGGTGGGACAAGTTTACTGATTTTGATCTCGACGGGTATAGAAGGAATGAAACAACTTGAAGGCTATCTTCTGAAAAGAAAATATGTCGGATTTATGAATACAGCAGAATAGAATATAGGTTGACCTTGTCAACCTACTATTTTGTTTTTAGGTGATAACAAGACTTAGAGATATTTCTTGTTATCAGTTGAAAACAAAAGTAAAAATGAATTATCATTTTTCCAAAAATTTAGTCAAGAGGAGACTGACATGAATCTTTTAATTATGGGTTTACCAGGTGCTGGTAAAGGAACACAAGCAGCAAAGATCGTTGAAGAGTTTGGAGTTATCCATATTTCAACTGGTGATATGTTCCGTGCAGCTATGGCTAACAAAACTGAAATGGGTGTCCTTGCAAAGTCATATATAGATAAAGGTGATTTAGTACCAGATGATGTAACAAATGGTATTGTAAAAGAACGCCTTGCTCAATCTGACATTGAAGAAAAGGGATTTCTTTTGGACGGTTATCCACGTACAATTGACCAAGCACATGCATTAGATGCAACTTTAAAAGAATTAGGCTTAAACTTAGATGGTGTCATCAATATTGATGTTAACCCAGAATCACTAATCGAACGTTTGAGTGGTCGTATTATTAACAAAAAAACAGGCGAAACTTTCCACAAAGTCTTCAATCCACCAACAGGTGATTACAATGAAGATGACTTTTATCAACGTGAAGATGACAAACCGGAAACAGTTAAACGTCGTTTAGATGTTAATATTGCTCAAGGGCAACCAATTTTAGATCATTATCGTGAAGCAGGTATTGTTAATGATATTGATGGAAATAAAGATATTTCTGATGTTTTTGTAGACATCGAGAAAGTCATTAAAAACCTAAAATAAAATATCATAAATAACTTGCGAAAGTGAAAGTCAAGTGATATAATAGGCTAGTCTGACTTATAATTGTTACCTCTGTGCTCAGAGGACATCAAATCGAAATTTAGGGGGTACTTTTGCGTGGCAAAAGAAGACGTGATTGAAATTGAAGGCAAAGTAGTAGAAACTATGCCAAACGCAATGTTTACTGTTGAATTAGAAAATGGGCATCAAATTCTAGCAACTGTATCAGGAAAAATCCGTAAAAATTACATTCGTATTTTAGTAGGAGATCGTGTTACAGTGGAAATGAGTCCTTATGACTTAACACGTGGACGCATCACATACCGCTTTAAATAATCGAAATAATTGGAGGGATTAAAACATGAAGGTAAGACCATCGGTTAAACCAATTTGCGAATACTGTAAAGTAATTCGTCGTAACGGTCGTGTTATGGTGATTTGTCCAACAAATCCAAAACACAAACAACGTCAAGGATAATATAGAAAGGAGAAAAAATGGCTCGTATAGCTGGAGTTGATATTCCAAACGATAAACGCGTAGTAATTTCACTTACTTATGTATTTGGTATTGGTCTTGCAACATCTCAAAAGATTTTAGCAGCAGCTGGTATCTCTGAAGATATCCGTGTTAAAGACTTAACATCAGATCAAGAAGACGCAATCCGTCGTGAAATCGATTCAATCAAAGTTGAAGGTGACCTTCGTCGTGAAGTTAACTTAAACATCAAACGTTTGATGGAAATCGGTTCATACCGTGGAATTCGTCACCGTCGTGGACTTCCTGTCCGTGGACAAAACACTAAAAACAACGCTCGTACTCGTAAAGGGAAACCTACTGCGATTGCAGGTAAGAAAAAATAATATAGGAGGTAAAGAAATTGGCTAAACCAACACGTAAACGTCGTGTGAAAAAGAACATCGAATCTGGTGTTGCACATATTCACGCTACATTTAATAACACTATTGTTATGATTACAGATGTTCACGGTAATGCTCTTGCATGGTCATCAGCTGGTGCTCTTGGTTTCAAAGGTTCTCGTAAATCAACACCTTTTGCTGCCCAAATGGCTGCTGAAGCTGCTGCGAAATCTGCACAAGAACACGGACTAAAAACTGTTGAAGTTACTGTAAAAGGCCCTGGTTCAGGTCGTGAATCAGCTATTCGTGCACTTGCTGCGGCAGGTCTAGAAGTAACTGCAATTCGTGACGTGACTCCTGTACCACATAACGGTGCTCGTCCTCCAAAACGTCGTCGTGTATAATCATAATAACTAATAGTACACAAGTTTCGTTTCGAGGGGTGAAAAAATGATTGAGTTTGAAAAACCAATAATAACAAAAATTGATGAAAATAAAGATTACGGACGTTTTGTAATCGAACCACTAGAACGTGGTTACGGTACAACTCTAGGTAATTCACTTCGTCGTGTACTTCTGTCATCACTTCCAGGTGCTGCAGTAACATCGATTAAAATTGATGGCGTACTACACGAATTTGATACAATCCCAGGTGTACGTGAAGATGTAATGCAAATCATCCTTAATGTTAAAGGACTTGCAGTAAAATCATATGTAGAAGACGAAAAGATGATCGAACTTGACGTAGAAGGACCAGCTGAAGTAACTGCTGGAGATATCCTCACTGACAGCGACATCGAACTTGTTAACCCAGATCATTATCTATTTACAATCGCAGAAGGTCACTCTTTGAAAGCAACAATGACTGTTGCTAAAAAACGTGGTTACATTCCTGCAGAAGGTAACAAACAAGATGATGCACCTGTTGGAACATTGGCTGTTGATTCAATCTACACGCCAGTAAAAAAAGTTAACTATCAAGTTGAGCCTGCCCGTGTCGGTAGTAATGATGGCTTTGATAAATTAACAATTGAAATCATGACAAATGGAACTATCATTCCTGAAGATGCATTAGGTCTATCTGCTCGAGTTTTAATCGAACACCTTAATCTGTTTACAGACCTTACAGAAGTTGCTAAGACAACTGACGTTATGAAAGAAACAGAAAAAGTGAACGATGAAAAGATACTTGATCGCACAATCGAGGAACTTGATTTATCCGTACGCTCATATAACTGTTTGAAACGTGCAGGAATTAACACTGTATTCGATCTTACAGAAAAATCTGAGCCTGAAATGATGAAAGTCCGTAACTTAGGTCGTAAGAGCCTTGAAGAAGTTAAGGTTAAACTCGCTGATTTAGGTTTAGGACTAAAAAACGATAAATAATATAGGAGGACAAAATGGCTTACCGTAAACTAGGACGCACTAGCTCACAACGTAAAGCAATGCTTCGTGATTTAACGACAGATCTTTTAATCAACGAATCAATTGTTACAACTGAAGCACGTGCAAAAGAAATCCGTAAAACAGTTGAAAAAATGATTACTTTAGGTAAACGTGGTGATCTTCATGCACGTCGTCAAGCAGCAGCTTACGTACGTAATGAAATCGCATCAGAAAACTATGATGAAGCTACTGATAAATACACATCAACTTCAGCGCTTCAAAAATTATTCTCTGAAATCGCACCTCGTTATGCTGAACGTAACGGTGGATACACACGTATTCTTAAAACAGAACCACGCCGTGGAGATGCTGCTCCAATGGCAATTATTGAATTAGTATAATTTTTATCAATTTTGTTGAGTGTTATGATGATGGAGAGGTCTCAATTCCTTTCTTAGTCTAGCTCTGGTCTACCGCTAGGATAAATTCCTAGCGGGAACACTCATCATATTGTTAGTGGTAACGCTTGTTTACGAAATGTTTCTAAACTTAGATGCACTTCGTAAGCAGGCGTTTTGTCGTCTAATCTATCCTATTTGCTCGATATAAAGGGGAATAGATGGAATCAGCGATAGATGCACCTATGAAGAAAAAAGGGGCTTAAAATGGCTAAAAATTGATTATAGGAGGTCTTTATTAAAAGCACAGATTGCCAATATGTATTTATACAAATATAATTTATAAAATCACGCAAATGCTATTGACAATCCCTTCAAAAGCATATATACTAATAAAGTTGTCAGAAAGCGAGTTAGTAGTCGAAAACAAAAAACGAAAAAGTTTAAAAAAGTTATTGACAAAGGCGTTGTGACCTGATAGAATATAATAGTTGTCTCGTAAGAGATAAGAAGACCTTTGAGAACTGAATAAGACAAAAACCAAACGTGCAGGGTGATATGTTTATGCATATTACCTGTCAATTAAGTAACAAAAAAACAATAAATCTGTCAGCGACAGATAAGAATGAGTTAAACATCAAATTAACATATAAATGAGAGTTTGATCCTGGCTCAGGACGAACGCTGGCGGCGTGCCTAATACATGCAAGTAGAACGCTGAAGACTGGTGCTTGCACTAGTCAGATGAGTTGCGAACGGGTGAGTAACGCGTAGGTAACCTACCTTATAGCGGGGGATAACTATTGGAAACGATAGCTAATACCGCATGACAATTAAGTACTCATGTACTAAATTTAAAAGGAGCAATTGCTTCACTATGAGATGGACCTGCGTTGTATTAGCTAGTTGGTGAGGTAACGGCTCACCAAGGCCACGATACATAGCCGACCTGAGAGGGTGATCGGCCACACTGGGACTGAGACACGGCCCAGACTCCTACGGGAGGCAGCAGTAGGGAATCTTCGGCAATGGGGGCAACCCTGACCGAGCAACGCCGCGTGAGTGAAGAAGGTTTTCGGATCGTAAAGCTCTGTTGTTAGAGAAGAACGGTAATGGGAGTGGAAAATCCATTACGTGACGGTAACTAACCAGAAAGGGACGGCTAACTACGTGCCAGCAGCCGCGGTAATACGTAGGTCTCGAGCGTTGTCCGGATTTATTGGGCGTAAAGCGAGCGCAGGCGGTTATTTAAGTCTGAAGTTAAAGGCCGTGGCTCAACCATGGTTCGCTTTGGAAACTGGATAACTTGAGTGCAGAAGGGGAGAGTGGAATTCCATGTGTAGCGGTGAAATGCGTAGATATATGGAGGAACACCGGTGGCGAAAGCGGCTCTCTGGTCTGTAACTGACGCTGAGGCTCGAAAGCGTGGGGAGCAAACAGGATTAGATACCCTGGTAGTCCACGCCGTAAACGATGAGTGCTAGGTGTTAGGCCCTTTCCGGGGCTTAGTGCCGCAGCTAACGCATTAAGCACTCCGCCTGGGGAGTACGACCGCAAGGTTGAAACTCAAAGGAATTGACGGGGGCCCGCACAAGCGGTGGAGCATGTGGTTTAATTCGAAGCAACGCGAAGAACCTTACCAGGTCTTGACATCCCTCTGACCGTCCTAGAGATAGGACTTTCCTTCGGGACAGAGGTGACAGGTGGTGCATGGTTGTCGTCAGCTCGTGTCGTGAGATGTTGGGTTAAGTCCCGCAACGAGCGCAACCCCCTATTGTTAGTTGCCATCATTAAGTTGGGCACTCTAGCGAGACTGCCGGTAATAAACCGGAGGAAGGTGGGGATGACGTCAAATCATCATGCCCCTTATGACCTGGGCTACACACGTGCTACAATGGTTGGTACAACGAGTCGCAAGCCGGTGACGGCAAGCTAATCTCTTAAAGCCAATCTCAGTTCGGATTGTAGGCTGCAACTCGCCTACATGAAGTCGGAATCGCTAGTAATCGCGGATCAGCACGCCGCGGTGAATACGTTCCCGGGCCTTGTACACACCGCCCGTCACACCACGAGAGTTTGTAACACCCGAAGTCGGTGAGGTAACCTATTAGGAGCCAGCCGCCTAAGGTGGGATAGATGATTGGGGTGAAGTCGTAACAAGGTAGCCGTATCGGAAGGTGCGGCTGGATCACCTCCTTTCTAAGGAAATGGAAGCACGTTAGGAAAAGTCTTATTTAGTTTTGAGAGGTCTTATTAAAGTAATGAGATAGAAACACCACTAATAATGTAACAACCAGTTTATTAGTTGGGGCCTTAGCTCAGCTGGGAGAGCGCCTGCTTTGCACGCAGGAGGTCAGCGGTTCGATCCCGCTAGGCTCCATTATCTAGGATACAAAGAGATGTTCGGCTTGCCGAAATTTCTTAAGAAATTAATCTCGTGTTCAACTAGATAAGTAGGATAAAAATCCTAACATAGTCCATTGAAAATTGAATATCTATATCAAATTCCACAATTAAGAAATTAATTGTAGAAAAAAGTAACAAGAAATAAACCGAAAAAAAGATAAACGCGAACATATTAAAAAAATTAAAAGAAAGGTCGAAAGACTGGAAATAAGGTTAAGTTAATAAGGGCGCACGGTGGATGCCTTGGCACTAGAAGCCGATGAAGGACGTGACTAACGACGAAATGCTTTGGGGAGCTGTAAGTAAGCAAAGATCCAGAGATGTCCGAATGGGGGAACCCGTCATGTAATGCATGTCATCCATGACTGTTAAGGTCATGAGAAGGAAGACGCAGTGAACTGAAACATCTAAGTAGCTGCAGGAAGAGAAAGCAAACGCGATTGCCTTAGTAGCGGCGAGCGAAACGGCAGAAGGGCAAACCGAGGAGTTTACTCCTCGGGGTTGTAGGACTGCGACGTGGGATCAAATACTATAGAAGAATTACCTGGGAAGGTAAGCCAAAGAGAGTAATAGCCTCGTATTTAAAATAGTAAATGACTCTAGCAGTATCCTGAGTACGGCGAGACACGCGAAATCTCGTCGGAATCTGGGAGGACCATCTCCCAACCCTAAATACTCTCTAGTGACCGATAGTGAACCAGTACCGTGAGGGAAAGGTGAAAAGCACCCCGGAAGGGGAGTGAAATAGAACCTGAAACCGTGTGCCTACAACAAGTTCGAGCCCGTTAATGGGTGAGAGCGTGCCTTTTGTAGAATGAACCGGCGAGTTACGATATGATGCGAGGTTAAGTTGAAGAGACGGAGCCGTAGGGAAACCGAGTCTTAATAGGGCGACTTAGTATCATGTTGTAGACCCGAAACCATGTGACCTACCCATGAGCAGGTTGAAGGTGAGGTAAAACTCACTGGAGGACCGAACCAGGGCACGTTGAAAAGTGCTTGGATGACTTGTGGGTAGCGGAGAAATTCCAAACGAACTTGGAGATAGCTGGTTCTCTCCGAAATAGCTTTAGGGCTAGCGTCGATGTTAAGTCTCTTGGAGGTAGAGCACTGTTTGGGTGAGGGGTCCATCCCGGATTACCAATCTCAGATAAACTCCGAATGCCAACGAGATATAATCGGCAGTCAGACTGCGAGTGCTAAGATCCGTAGTCGAAAGGGAAACAGCCCAGACCACCAGCTAAGGTCCCAAAATAATTGTTAAGTGGAAAAGGATGTGGGGTTGCACAGACAACTAGGATGTTAGCTTAGAAGCAGCTATTCATTCAAAGAGTGCGTAATAGCTCACTAGTCGAGTG